>JBAXTC010001090.1:0-2094 GCA_037130375.1 Verrucomicrobiota bacterium
GTCTGATCCCGGCACCCTGGAAAAGCCGCCCGCCGAGAAGTTTTGCGGCTACGCACGCTCACCGCAGCAACACGCCATTTCCACCAACTCGGCGTCGTGCTCGTGGAGGAATAACGGTAGCTTTCGCTGGGGACTTGTGCTTCGGAGTTTGGGGAGGTATTTCTGGTCCGTGAAATACGGAGATGGAAAGAATGATGGCGGCAATGGCCCTGACGGTATTTTCGGGCAAGATCCCGGGCCCGTAGAGTCACTCCTCCTTAATGACGATCCCTGTCGAAAGATCTTCAAGCCGGATGACGCCCATTGGGGCGAACTTATCCTCCCGTCATCACAGGAGCAATCCAATCGAAATGATCGTGGTGCCAGGATCCTGATCTTCGCGGGATACCTGTATGGTTATCTCCTCATGGAGGCATTAAAAGACTGCGAGATACGGTTTCCAGGCAGAATCAATATTGTTGGTTTGGTCACAGACGACCCGGCGAACCCCAACGCAAAGATCAGCCGGAAGAAGAGGCTGTGGTCGTTGGTGGATAGGCCGGAAACGATTCTCCTGGAAACGGAAATGATCGAAACGGCGCTCACCTTCGGGATTCCATGTTACACGGGCGAGGTCAAGTCCGCCTGCTTTCGCCGGCTGCTGGCTGAATTCAGGCCGGATGCCATCATTTCATGCGTGTTCGGACAGGTCATTGACAAAGCGATCATTGATTGTCCTCGGCTAGGCATCTACAATTTTCACGCCGCCGATCTCGCTAGCGGCCATGGCGCCGGGCCGCGATTCTGGGAGGATGCCATTGCGCGCGGGCTGACGACGACCAAGGTGACTGTGCATTGGGTTGCGGCAGAAATTGATACTGGCCATATTGTCGGGGTATCCCCACCTATTTATGTCCGGATGGCGGACGGGAACTTTCCGGAGGATCCGGCAGTGATGTTGCGAAAGACCGTGGATCCCGTTGACCAGATGGGCGCTACCCTGGTTGCCGAAATCGTAAGGAGATACGAGGCCGGGAAACCGGGCTTCATCGAGGCATTGGATTTTGAAGCCGATTTCTCCCCGGCGCGGAAGCAACAACTGCTGGAGCCGATTCGTGATCGGGTGCTGGATGGCCGGCTGCCCCGCTCGCCTGAGCCTGTAAGGTTTCTGTAAAGGGCGATTTGTGGGCATCCAGCCAGCCTGAGAGCGCTGTTTCTTTCTACAGTTTGCATGATCACGAGTCTCTTTGCGGCGCAACTCGCGGTGACTTTTATCGTGGGCGGGCTCTGGATCTTTCTTACCGTCCTAGCCGGATCTCATTTCGGAAGCAAGATCGGTGGTTTCATTGGGGGCCTCCCTTCTACTGCCTTGCTGTCATTCTTTTTCATTGGATATACGCAATCGCCGGAGTTGGCCGCGAGGGCGACTACGGTTTTTCCATTGGCCGTAGGGGTATCCGGGGTTTTCCTGGTCGTTTACGCCTCGGTTTCCCGGCTAGGGTTTCTGCCGGCGCTGTCGGTTAGCTTGCTGGTCTGGTGCGCCTTGTCGTATTTGATCCTCGTGCTTCATCCAGAAAGGTTCGGGCTAATCCTGCTCGTGTATGCGGTCGTCATGGTCTGCGCCTTTCATATTCTCGAGAACATTTTATCAGTCAGATCCGTCAAGAATGTGGCGACGCATGCGGCATTAAGACACATGGCCATCCGTTCCGTTTTCGGTGGCTTGGTGATCATGTTGACGGTACTCCTGGCCAAGCTTGCGGGCCCCTTCGTGGGAGGCCTTTTGGCGGCGTTCCCGGCCATGTTCATGGTTACCCTGACCATAACGTACCAAACCCAGGGCATTGGTTATTCCAGGGCACTCACCAAACCACTCCTGGTGACCGGGATGATCACGGTGGCAGGGTATGCGATCGGCGTCAGATACTTGTATCCGGCTGCTGGCTTATATCTCGGAACCATCCTCTCCATGCTGATCGCATCCATCTGTGCTTACTTCACCTTGACGGTCATCTTGCGCCGGTTGACGTGAGTGCGTGTGACTGCGGTTTTCTGGCCTGGCGCCCAGGGTGGTTTCAAGAAATCGTAGCCGCCGACGGCAGTCGGCGCTAACAC
>JBAXTC010001091.1:0-2084 GCA_037130375.1 Verrucomicrobiota bacterium
ATCTTAGCAAACCAGTCGGCGGGCCGGCGGAATGGGCCGAGTAACTTGACCGACTCGGCTTGGAGGTAGTTCCAAAGGCGACAGCCGTGTGCGGTTACTTGGAAGATTTTTCGGAGCGAGGACAGGGGCGCAAGACAGAATTGGTCGAAGCCTGGCTTCCTCATAGGAAACCCCAATCGCCGTGCCATCATCGACCGCTTTGATACGTGCCTGAATCTCCTGCTCCCAAGCCTCATCGGCTTGCGGGTCGGTGCCGCCGTCCTCCAATTCCAAGAGCAACCCGGCCAACGCAAGCCTTTGCGGTCTGCTCAGTTGAATGGCCTCCTTGGTAATTTCAGTTAGTGCTCTTGGCATCACGCTTCTTAATAGAAAATGGAAGATTGAAGATAGGAGACCGACCAGTTTTGTTTTGCGCGATTCCGTTGAGTGGATTACTACCAAGGCACCAGGATGAAACTCAAAGGCAAATGGCCGGGTGCTGCGCAATGAACTCCGGTGGGCTGATGGGACGCGGTTTATAGCCAGAACCAGTCAGAGGGGCGAAATGCCGGTCCTCCGTGATGATGAAATCCGCTCCGGCCGAGATGGCACAGTCAGTGAACAAATCGTCGTCTGGGTCATCCCGGATGATCCTGAATTGGTAATAGGGCGTGACCCGCAACAAGTTTCCGGCGGTTAATTCAGCCAAGTCCATCAGGCGTGAGAGTTTCACCCAACGATGGAGTCCGCTCAGGCGGATGATCACTTCCTCGTATTCAAGCAAAATCCCACTCGAAACCGCCCACGTTACTCGGCCTTCGACCCATGCCTCGAGGATGGGGAAAAATGGATGGCGGCTGGCTAATGCCTGAACGACTGTATTCGTGTCAATGCAAACAATCACGCCCGTTTGATTTCGCCGCGCACTTCCCGGATGATGTCCGGCAAGCGGGCAAACTTACCCGCTTGGTGATCGGCCTCCATTTCTGTGGAAAGTTCTTGCCACAACTGTTCTTTCTCAAGGTGCAAGAGTACTTGATGCACCCAAAGCAGGTCAGCTTCAGGCATGCTTTCAATCTTCTGGATTAAATCCGGACGGAGGTTTTTCGGTGACGGATTCATCATAGTCATGGGGGCAGCGTGACCTCAGTTGCCAGCGAAGTCACGTAGTTTTATGCCAGCTTGCGGTGCGCCGGATGGCCTCTCGCAGGCCCACCGTTCGTCGCCACCGACGCGGATCGGGCCGCCGCGCAGGGCGTCGTGGATGAACTTTCCGATGGCAAAGTGGGCGTCGAGCGGCACGTGTGGGCCGACAAACGCGAAACTGCGGGCAATGATTATGGCTGTTTCGGCTCGTCGGAAGGCGGGATGGATGTGTAAATGAACGCCACCAATTCGCCGGCCTGCTGGCGCAGTTCCGGGTAGTCTGCACCAACTTCCGACAGGTCGCCGCCCGGATAATGTTGTTCCCAGAATTGTTCCGTGAGCGATTGGGCAAAGTCCGAGAATGTGGCGAATCGAGGATTGAATTTCACAGCTTCCGCCATCAAGCGATTGAGGTCGTGGGTGCGCACCAGTCGCCAGTTCTTGGAGATGAGCTAGGCTTTCAAATATCGCTCCACCGCCTCTTGCAACAACTCGATGACAGACGGGGAAGAACCCTCGACAGCATGCAATCAGTCCGCGGATTGCAGTCGGGTTTTGGCTGCGACGAGCCAGTCCTGGGGGTTGGTTTCATCGGTTTTCATACCAAGCGGAGACCTTTTCCGGTGATCTCCTGGTAATACGCGCTGCCCCGTTGGCTTCGCTGGGTATGCTCGTGGGGATCAACGAGCAAGAGATCAAAGGAGAGCGGAGCATTGCGGATCAGAATGGGCCACCAAGCCGCGCGAATGGCCAGCTTGTCTTTGAAGATACTGGTCTTGACATCCTTGACGACCAGCAAATCCACGTCGCTGTGTATGTCCGGTTCACCATAAGCGTAGGAGCCGAAGAGAATCACCTGCTGCGGGTGAAACTGCTCCACCAGCACACGCAGGTAAGGCAGCAACTGGTCGGCGATCTGATGCACGGGATAGCGTGGATCCCGCAGCACATCCTCCCGG
>JBAXTC010001092.1:0-2084 GCA_037130375.1 Verrucomicrobiota bacterium
TACCAACCGCGCGATGAATGGCGCAAATGGCTGTTCACGACCGCTGAGTTGTTTCCAGCCATGATTCGCCGCTGGGAAAAACTCTTTGGGATCACGCTGCCACGGTTTGAAATGGATTGGGCCGACGCCGAATTGCTGCCTTATTTCTGGGAGTATGAGAAGCACCGGCACCAGCCAAAAAGCTCAGCCGGCTGTGTCTTCTTGAATGGCAACGTGGGCCCGCTCTACCTGCGCGGACCAGTGGCCCGCCTCTGGCCACTGCTCTTGCTCGGGTCGGAACTGCATGTGGGCCTGGAAATGCCGGCAGCCCAGGGCTGCTATCGGATCCTCCTCGACAGGAAGTTCTTCGACGTCAGCTTGGTGGCCACTGCCTCCTACGAGGCCGCACTCGACCGTCTCAACGAGCGGAGCGACCTGGTGGATGAACTGGCCCAATCCCTGGACGATCGCGCGACAATCCTGGCCAAACTAGCCGGAGAAGTCCGCGATGGCACCTGGCAACCTGCCCCTGCACGCTCTTTCATCGTCAAGAAATCCACCGGTGAAGGCTCCCGCACCATCTCATTGCTTGCCGCGCGTGACCACCTCGCACATAAAGTCCTGCTCGAAACGCTTGCTCCCGTCCTTGATCGCGCCTTCGAACAAGCCTCGTTTGGCTATCGTCCCGGAAGGTCTTCGCACGACGTCCGCGCCGCTATCGAGCGCGCCGCCGCCGAGGGCTGCGGCTACGTGGTGGAATCGGATATCGAAGACTTCTTTGCCCAGGTCAATTGGGAAATCCTGCTGGCTCGTCTGGATCGCCACGTGCCAATGGCCGACGTGGTCACCCGCCGCCTCCTCCAGCAGTGTATCGAGCATCCCGCAGTTCTCAACGGTGAGCCTGTCATACGCACCAGCGGGCTGCTGCAGGGCAGTCCCCTCTCTCCGTTGCTCTCGAATGTGTATCTGGATCACTTCGATGAACAGATGGAAGCCCGGGGATTCCGCCTGGTGCGCTATGCGGATGATTTTCTCGTGCTGGCCCGAACAACCGAAGAATGTCAGCAGGCCCTGACCGCCGTCCGAGAAATCCTCGCCAGCCTGAAACTGTCGGTCAAAGCAGAAAAGACCAGCATTACGGTTTTTGACGCCGGGTTCAGCTTCGTGGGCCTGCAATTCGGGCAGGGCCTTGACGCCGGTATGCTGAGCCGGGCCGCCCTCAAGAAAACCCTTTTCCTCCGCCACGAATTTGCGTTTGTCGGGGTGGACCACGATGCCCTGGTCGTGCGCAAGGCCGATACGCTGGTCGCCCGGCTGCCGTTGCGCCGCGTTGGCGAGTTGATCCTCCTGGGCGCCAGCGGCGTGTCCACCCGGCTGGTGGAAAAATGCGACTGGCTCGATATTCCAATCACCTTCTGCACCCCGGCCGGAAAATTCATCAGCACCATCGCCGGCAGTGACCGGGGGCATTATGAAATGGCGTTCCGGCACGCCCAACGCCGCCAAGGCCTTGCAGAGCCGGATGTCGTGGCCATCACCCGCCGGCTCGTAACCGCAAAACTCTCGCACTATGGCGTGTGGCTCCGTGACGCACACAACGCGGAAGCCGATACCGCCCTGGCCGCCATCGACCAATCTCTCCGGGGATTGGCCGAAGCAATCAACGTCGAAACCGTGCGCGGCTGGGAAGGGCACGCCGCTGCGGCCACTTTTGTCTGCCTCAATCAGCGCGTGAGTGGCGCCGCGTTCGTTAGCTCGAAGCGGCAGCCGCATGAACAGCGGGACCGCTGGAATTCTCTCCTCGACTTTGCTTATTCCATGCTCTTCGCGCGCCTGAACACGCTGTTGCGCACGCGGGGCCTCTGCCCGTTCCTGGGCTTCCTCCACAGCCCGCTCAACCGTTTTGAATCGCTCGTGTGCGATTTGCAGGAGCCGTTCCGTTCACGCATGGATCGCTTGGTAACGAAGCTCGTAAACCTTCACAGCATCCAGGAAAATGACTTCGAGATGGTCGCCGACGGACGCTTCTTCCTTCAGTCGGCAGCGGTTGCCCGCTTCCTCGAAGCTTTCGAGCAAGAAATGAAGACCCGGCTCCGAAACGAACC
>JBAXTC010001093.1:0-2081 GCA_037130375.1 Verrucomicrobiota bacterium
AACGACCCAAGCTCAGCGACCCGGCCCACGAGGGCGTTCGATTGCAACCTGGACGCGATGGCCGGGTTCGCTGCAGCGCATGGTTAGACGGCGTCAATATCATACTCATCCTCTCGCAACAATGGCCTCAGTGAGCGCCTGAATAACACGACTGATAAAAGCTCTGTCGTCGCTGCTGTATGCTGTCACCTCGCCTCCGGCTGCGGTGAGCACGACTGAAACCGTGGACTTCTGAAAAATCATCCAAGCGATGCAAGCAGCAATGACAAGGAGACCAACCCAGATGGAAGCGAATAGCAACAGCACTCCGAAAAGGAGCAACACAGCCGGAGCAGTCCGACTCGGCGGCGTCTCGACTCCGCGGACGGAACTGATATTCGCCAAGGCGAAGGTCTGAGAATCCACGACAAAGCGCGTCCGAGAGACGGTGATGCCGCCTCCGCTAAGAAAAATGTCGTCGCCAGCGCGTGCTGGCTGCACATGTGGAATCGCCGGCGGTGCGGCTGGTGGCGGTGTGAACGGCGAAGGCAGCGTGGTCATCTGCTGGCAGTGAGGGCACTCGATGGACTGACCAGCAAGCTCGGACGGATACTCGATAGAACCGTCACACTGCTCACAGTCCGTTTTGAGGTATGCGATAGCTGGCATGGGTGCGTAGCCGTCTAACTATTTGTTTAGACGGAAAGAATTCGGCCTAAGTCCGTATTGGCCCACAAACGCGGAATTGCTTGCCATGGCCTTGATCATAGCGCAAGACTAGGCGCATGGGTCAAGGCTGGCAAGCAAAAAAAGCGAGGCTGCCGGGGGCGATACCGGCCAAGGACTGGGAGTTGGTGATTCCCAATTGGCCAAGTGCTGCATCAACCCTTTGAGAACGTCCAGGCCGTGCGGGCTGACCGTCCGGTGCGGTTGCCAGTGGTGTTGACGTCGGAGGAGGTCAAACAGGTGCTGGCCGCTTTAGCGGGGACACCACAATTGGTGGCCAGTCTGTTGTACGGGAGCAGGCTGAGGTTGCTGGAAGGGTTGCGGCTGCGGGTTCAGGATCTGGACTTCGCGATTGAAGCAACTCACCGTGCGGGATGGCAAAGGGGCCAAAGACCGCTACACGGTCCTGCCCGAAAGCCTGATTCCCGACTTGCGGCAGCATTTGGAGCGGGTGCAGCTCCGGCACCAGGAGGATTTGGCCGCAGGTTTTGGATCGGTGTATCTGCCTGGGGCCTTGGACCGCAAGTACCCCAACGCGGCGCGCGAGTGGCGCTGGCAATACGTATTCCCTGCCCGTGACCGGTCCACCGACCCCCGCTCCGGGGCCGTCCGACGCCATCACTTGGATGAGGCGACCATCCAAAAGGCAATTAGGGCGGCGGTGGCACTGACGGGTATCACGAAGCGGGCCAGTCCGCACACGCTGAAACATAGCTTCGCCACCCACGCCCTTCAGCGCGGGGCGGACATCCGGACGATTCAGGAATTGCTGGGGCACAACGACGTGTGGCAGAACGGGTATTTCTCCACGGATGCGGTGGACCATTTCCCGGAGTTGCCGATGAGCGAGGCGGATGTGTTCGCGCTGTTCGTGGCGAGCAAGGCCATCGAGCAGTACCGGGGGACGCCCTTTCAGCGGTTACTGGACACGGCGTTCCGCCGGCTGACGGGGCGGCTGGATGAGAGCGTGAAGTTTTCGATGGGGAGCCTGGACCAGGTGGTGTCGTTTCATCCGTTTGCGCCCGGGGATGCGGATTTGGGGACATTCGAGATCCTGACGCGCGGGGTGAGCGAGCGGCGGGTGGCAACGTGTTTGATCTGGAGGAGCACCTGCGGGACAGTCTTGGGGTTTACAAGGGGGCGGATGAAGAAGGGAAGGTGAGACGAACCGCCCGACAAGGGCAAAGACCGGCCAGCGTAAGGCGATAAAGCCAAGCTGGACGGAGTTCGTCAGACTGGCGGATCAGGCCGTAGTAGCGTTTGCAGGCGCGGACATGATAAACCGTGCTGAGCCAAGGGCCTGTGGGTACAGCCGTCGTTCCAGACGCCTGGATAAGAAATGGCCAGAAACGGGTGAACGGCAGCTCCTGCGTCAA
>JBAXTC010001094.1:0-2080 GCA_037130375.1 Verrucomicrobiota bacterium
TTGGACAATGTGCTCATTGGTCATTCAGGTCCGCCTTGTTGGCGAGAGCCACCCCTTGGCACAATTGTGCAGACGGTGTCTGCACAATGGCATCCGTTCGCTCCATCAACTCGACCAGTTCGTTGAAGTTCATGTTGGTCTTGCCTCAGGACGCAGATTCCGCCAGCAGTTTTCCATAGAGTTTCAGCCGCTCCTCCAGCACCTTCCTGTCGGGCAGTTTGGTCAGGTATTCCGACACCTGCAACTTGTGCGGGCCGTGGGCGAGCAGCAGTTCGACGTGCTGCCGCTTCTTCGAGGTGCATAAAATCAGCCCGACCGGCTCATTTTCATGCTGGCGCCATTCGTGCCGCTTCAGCCAGGAAAGGTAGAGGTCCATTTGGCCCTTGTCGGCAGCAACGAAGGGGCCGATTTTCAAATCCACGGCGACGAGGCATCGCAAAGTCCGGTGGTAAAAAAGCAGGTCCAGGTAATAGTCCTCGTCATCAATCCGCATCGGGTATTGGCGCCGGATGAAACAGAAATCACTGCCGAGTTCGGTAAGAAACTGTTGCAGATTGCTGATGATCGCCGCTTCGAAGTCCTTTTCCGAATAAGCTCCAGTCAGGCCGAGGAAATCCAAAAGATAAGGGTCTTTGAAGGCGTCGCGATAATCGGCGATCTCAGTTGGCCCTTTCTTCTGTTCCAACTTTACCAGCGCCCGGGTGTCGCTCGACAACGCGACTCGCTCGAACAAGGCTCCAGCGATTTGGCGCTGTAATTCTCGTTTCGACCATCGTTCAACACAAGCGCGCTCGAAATAAAAGCGGCGCTGCTGCGTGTTACCAACACCCAGGAGAATTCGGTAGTGACTCCAACCGAGGTGGAAATGGCTGGTAAAATCAATGGCCAGCCGTTCGCCCAATTCATCAGACACTGTTTGATGAATTCGCTCCACCATCTCCGGAAGGCTCTTTGGGCCGGATTCCACAGCCGCTGGCTGTGGATTCGCCACGCTCGGCAATTCCCCAGCCACCGGCTGTGGAATTTGGAATATGGCGTAAAACCGCCGCATGTCCCATAGATTGCTGATCGAATACCCAGGCCCATACTCCCTGGCGAGTTCGGCTGCCAGACGTTCCAGCAACCTCTCGCCATACCCGGCTCGCTTGGCGTTTTGCTGGAGGTCACGGGTAATCACCCGGCCAATATTCCAATAGAGCGCCACCATCGCGAGGTTGGCCGCCGTCACCGCCCGGTGCCGCGCCGCTTCTATCAGCGACCGTATCTCGGGCAGCATCCTCTCAACCGCTTTGGTGATGCTGCCTCCCGCTGTTTTTGTGATTCCCATCGTTTTCTTTTTCATGCGCTGGAATAGATCGTTTTCATCCCACCACCACCGGCCCTTTCTTCAATTCGGCGAGCAACTTTGTCTCCTGCTCCCCGAGCCACGCCTTCACGTCCGTGTCAGTCCGCAGTGTGCCGCTCTTCAGCGTCACATATTGAGTCTTAGGTTCCAGCAGCTTTGCCGCCTTCCGCGCCGCGTTCTGGAATCGCGCTGTCAACGCCGCCGTCTTGTCGTTCCAGCTCGCCACCGGCGTTTGCTGGAGCGCCGACAACAGTTGCTCGTCCGAGCCGACTTCCAGATCGGGCACGGTCGAAATGCCCTCCTCGTTCATGATGGTGATACGTTGCGTGCCGGAGATCTTCTGCCAGGCTTCGCTTGCCTCCAGTTCGTTCAACAGTTCGGCGTGCCGCTTGGCGAACGCGCCATGTGCGCCCGCCACCGCCGCCCGCAACGCCTGCGCGACCTGTTTCAGCAAGGGAGGCACATGGTCGGAGTTGTCCAACAACAGCCGGCCATCGAGGATCCCCTTTGCCGCCGTCTCCGCTTCCGTCAATGCACCCACGCGCGCGCCGGCACTCAGGAACTTCTGTAGCTTTTCCCATTCCGGCACTCGCCTCGACGCCAGTTCCGCCTGCTTTTTCCACTTGGCGACCTCGGGCTTCAGCGCGTCCACTTCGTCCAGCAATCCCTTGAGCCGGTCATTGCCCACGCGAGCGCGCAGGTCGGCCAGCTTCGTCGTCTTCGGCGCTTCCGGCA
>JBAXTC010001095.1:0-2076 GCA_037130375.1 Verrucomicrobiota bacterium
CGGTCTGGGTGCCGCTGGGCTCGGCCGAGAGCATCGAACGAAACCTCAAGGAGTATGGCGGGGTGATGCGCGGAGAGAGGCGCGGCGAACTGAGCCTGCTGCGCACCCTCTACGCGCAACTGTTCGAGCCGATCCAGAAACGGCTGCCGAAGGGCATCACCACGCTGGTCATCAGCCCGGATGCAGAGTTAAACTTCATGAGTTTTGCCACCCTGGTCAATGAGCAGGACAGGTTCCTCGCGGAACAATACACGATCAAGTACGTAGCGAGCGGGCGGGATCTGATATTCGGGCGAGCAGGCAAGAAAGGATCCCGTCGTCTGGCGGCATTCGCCAACCCAGCCTTTGGGGAAAAGCCGGCAGTGGCGAGTGCCTCCGACACTAACGCCGTTCATTTGGCCATGATGGCTACAGACCAGCGGGACTATGCTGGCGTGACCTTAGCGCCGCTGCCTAACACCCTGCAAGAAGCGGAGTTCCTGCGGGAAAGGAGTTCAGCCTGGAACATGCAAGGTGTCATGTATGCAGGCGCTGAGGCAACCGAAGCCGAGGTGAAGGCGGTGAAATCGCCCTACATACTCCACCTGGCCACGCATGGTTTTTTCCTGCCGGATACCCTGCCAACCAACCAACCGACTATGGATACCCGGTTGCTGGGTCAGGAGCGTATGCCGATGGTGTGGCACAATCCCATGCAACGGAGCGGGCTGGCGTTTGCGGGGGCGCAGTTGACGCTGGATGCCTGGAAACGCGGTGAGACGCCGGACCCAGAGGACGATGGCATCCTCATGGCGCAGGAGGTTGGAACGATGAACCTCAAAGAGACGTGGCTGGTGGTGTTGTCGGCGTGCGACACCGGCGTGGGCGAAGCTCGGGCGGGTGAAGGGGTGCTGGGGTTACGCCGCGGTTTCATCCAGGCCGGGGCGCAGAACCTGCTGATGACCCTTTGGCCGGTTTCCGACAAGTGGACGGTGGAGATGATGAAAGCCTTCTACGATCGAGCATTGAAGAACGGGGACGCGTCTGGCGCACTGGCCCAGGTGCAGCGGGATTACCTGGTAAAATTGAGGAAGGAGAAGAATCCAGTTATGGCCGCACGGTTGGCTGGGCCATTTGTCATGACGTTCCAAGGGGGGGTGGGCGAGAAAGAATGAATGTTTTATGGCTCTGAATCTTGAAGTGAAATACGCGGCCGCTCTGACGCAAGAAGAACGAGAGATGCTGATCAAGATCGAGGACATCGTAAAGGAGGCCGCGTGGAACGTTCGGCAAGTTCTGGTGACAAAGTGGGTTCCTGAAGAGGACAAGGGAAAGAGGGTTCTCTATTGCCTTGTGAAACCCAATGATCCCGGAAACGTGCTCGCCTACTATAATTGCGAAGAGATGCTCAAGTTAACTCAGGCGACGCTCGAAAAGAACCTGAACTCCGAAGATCGCAGGCAGGTCCCATGCGAGTTTACGGATCGACCGGCCAAAGGCTGATGCCACGGGCGAAGCCATCCCTCCTACAAGCCCCGCCGCGCCGTCAACTGGCTGAACAGCGATAGCAGCTACGACGAGAACTGGGTTTGCACCGCCTCCACGCACCGCCCGCAGATCGTCGGATCTTCCGGATGCGAGCCGAGATCGGCTCGCCCAATGCCAGCAACGCGCTCACTTCTGGCCGCCAGACCGGGCAGGGAGGCAACAGACCCGGCTTGTCGCCGGGTCTTTACGGGTTCGCCCTCGCCCCAAACAATCCACGTCCTTCCGCCGTCACGCCGGCACCGGTTGAGCATTCTCGCGCGGTTGGCGAAAATCCCGGCTGCGCTGGGACATCATAACGAAGGTCGTTGCGGCAGCCGCGAGGGACAAGCCAATCGCCACGGCCACTGACCTGCAATAGCTGGCGACCACGGCCTGCTCGGCGCGTTCGGCCTTGCTTACGTTCCAGAGCAGATAGACCGTCTTAACCCCGCCCTTCAGGACGCTGAGCGGGTGGAAATAACTCGCCAGGATCCCTTTCCCCAAAGCTCCCACGCCACTTGTGTTTCGGACCTCGCAAATGCTCTTGTATCCGTAATCGTCCAGCGTCGA
>JBAXTC010001096.1:0-2075 GCA_037130375.1 Verrucomicrobiota bacterium
CCAACCTCACGACCAGCAGATCAAGCTGGCGATCGATGTCCACGCGGTCAGCATCGTCGTGGTCCGCATGATTGATTCAGCCAGGACGAGACTTTCGCCGGAATCAAGCTCATCCAAAAACATCCGATAAGACAGGCAGCGTGAATGTCGCCAGCGAAACACGCAGTGGAACTGGCAGGCGATTTTCTCGTTCAGGCAGGCACGGCGAAGTTGACCGTGACAAACGTTGCACCTCACTCGGGGCTGCGTTTTCCGGGAAGCGCGCCGCGAACGAGGTGCCCGGACGGAGATGGTCTCCGTCCGGGTTCATGTAGGGTAACAGAGATTGTTGCCAAAAAGCTGCGATTGTTTCTAAAGCCAGTGCCTGCCCCTGCCGATAATCCGAGTAACTAAATATATTTTATGGCAAGCTCCAATCTCGCAATTTCGGGTCTGGCGTCTGGCTTCGACTGGCAATCCCTGGTCAGCCAGCTTGTCGCGGTGGAGCGCTCGCCCCAGACGCTGTTGCAAATCCAACAAGGCCTCCTGGGCCAGCAGAACATCGCCCTGGGCGGCATCAAGACGGAACTGGGGGTGTTGCAGAACGCCGCCGCTGTGCTCAAGGATTCCGCCTTTTTTGACAGCCGCACCGCCACGCCCTCGGATGCATCCCTGGCCAGCGCTACCGCCGCTGCGGGCACGACGGTGGGGACTTACAGTTTTAATGTCAGCCAACTGGCTTCGGTCGCCGTTTGGAAAGGGACCACCGGGGCCGGCGGCCCGCTCAGTTCCCAGGATATCAGTTCCCAGAGTGCAGATACGACTGGACTGACTCTGAGCGCCGCCTCCTTCGCCCAGGCCGTGACCGCCGGAACGTTCACCGTGAACGGAAAGCAAATCACCATCGCCGCCACCGCCACCCTGAAAAGCGTCTTCGACCAGATCAGCCACGAGACCGATGGGGCGGTCACCGCGAGCTATTCGAAAGACAGCGACAAAATCACCTTGTCCAGCACCAGCCCAATCATTCTGGGCAGTGGCGCGGACACGAGCAATTTTCTGCAGGTCGCGAAACTCAGCAACAACGGCACGGGCTCGGTGGCCAGTGCCGCCAAGCTGGGTTCCATCCAGATGAAGGCCGCGCTCAATAACGCCAATCTCGGCGCAGTCATCTCTGACGGCGGCAGCGGCAACGGCGCGTTTACGATCAACGGTGTCAGCATCAGCTTCAGCGCCACCAGCGACAGCCTTACCAACGTCATTGACCGCATCAACAGCTCCAGCGCGGGTGTCATTGCGTCCTACGATTCAGCTAACAACCGTCTCTCGCTCACGAACAAGGCTACCGGCGACATGGGCATCTCGCTGCAAGACAGCGCCGGAAGCAACTTTCTCGCGGCCACAGGACTGACCGGCGGAGCTTTGACGCGCGGCGACGATTTGCTTTACACGGTGAACGATGGTCCGCAGTTGTCCAGTCGAAGCAACACCATCACGGGCGACAGTTCGGGGATTACCGGCCTGAGCGTGACGGCTCTGGCCGAAAAGTCTTTCACCGTTGCGGTGGCGGGCGACACCGCCAAGATCAAGACGGCCATCACCAGTTTTGTTGACGCGTACAACAAGGTTCAAGCCACGATCAATACCCAGACTGCCAGCAGCACAGATGCCACCGGGAAAGTTACCGCGGGCACGCTCACCGGCGACCAGGACACGGCGACTTTGAACTCGCGTTTGCGCGAGCTGATGAATTCCACCGTGAGTGGCTTGTCCGGGACCCTGAAACGACTCGACAGCCTTGGCTTCGTCTCCAACGGCAACGACGATGCGCTTTCGTCGGCCGATCTTTCGGGGCTGGATAGCGCCCTGGCTACCAATCTGTCGGGCGTGAAGG
Organism: Verrucomicrobiota bacterium; assembly: GCA_037130375.1. Classification (GTDB taxonomy): domain Bacteria; phylum Verrucomicrobiota; class Verrucomicrobiia; order Limisphaerales; family UBA8199; genus JAPLUA01. Next base: position 1,874 of record JBAXTC010001096.1, read on the forward strand.
ATTTGTTCTCCAACACCTCCACTGGCCTGGCTGTTCAGTTCAATTCATTTCTGGATGGCACGATAGGCGACAAAGGCTCGCTCGTGACTCATCAGACCAACTTGACGACCCAATCCACGGACATCGATACGCAGATCAGCAACATGGAGAGTCAGATTCTGATCTACCAGCAGCAATTGACCGACGGATTTGTGGCCATGGA
>JBAXTC010001097.1:0-2075 GCA_037130375.1 Verrucomicrobiota bacterium
GCGCCGACTGCCGTCGGCGGCTACGATTTTGCAGGTTCTTGAATCCGCCCTGTGGTGTTGGTGATTTGCTCGGAAAACTCCGAGAATCCACCAAGGCCCTCGCCACGCCGCAAATCACCCCGTAATCCGCGCTGTGGCCCCGCTCAGACCGGCGCCAAAGTAATCCAATTGCCCAATCCGAACCGGGCCTTGAACTTCTCGGCCAGCGTTTCTGCAGCAGCTTGTCCTTGCACAATCGCAAACGTCGTCGAACCGCTGCCGGACATAAGGGTGACGGCCGCTCCATTGGCGCAGAGGAACTCCTGGAACAAGACCAGCAACGGGTATTTCTCGAGCGCGGGCGCTTCGAGCGAATTGTAAAACTCCGTCCCTGCCGTTTTGATATCGGCGGTGCGCAGGAGCAAAATGAGCTTTTGCGCCCGGCCTGGCTGGCCGTTAAGCGCCGCGGGGAAGTGTGCGAGGTGTTGATAGGCCCAGGAGGTGGCAATGCCGAATCCGGGATGAATCAGGAGAAACACGGCGTCGCTCAACGCCGGAAACAACTCGAGCGGCTGAATTTGCTCGCCCCGCCCGGTCGCCAGCGCCGGGTTGCTTTGCAGGAAAAACGGAACGTCCGAGCCGAGGAACGCCGCGATAAGCTGCAGCTTCTCCGGCGCAAGCGGCCCTCCGAACAGCTCGTTCATTCCGAGCAACGTGGCGGCGGCGTTGCTGCTGCCGCCCCCCAGACCCGCCGCCAGTGGAATCTTCTTTTCGAGATGCAGTCGGACACCTTCCTTGATTCTTGCGGCCTTTAGAAACAGATCTGCCGCGCGATATACCAGGTTCCGCGGATCCGTCGGCAGACTGGGTTCACTGCACGTTAGCTCGATGCCCTGCCCTCCCCGCGCCAGGCTCAACCGATCAAACACCCGAACCGGATGCATCACCGTTTCAAGTTCGTGAAAACCGTCCGCGCGCTTGCGCAGGATATTCAGCAGCAGGTTGACCTTGCAGGGCGATTGCTTTTCGAGCGTCATGAAAAACGCCAACACTGGCGTGTTGGCGCGCTTCCAATAAATTGTTCAGACGAACTTAGTGCGTATCGAAAATCCGGAAACGGCTGCCCGGTATGAATGGCGCCACGTCGCCGCCGCTGAACCCAAGGTTCACGTCGGTCGAAAAACTCGAATCCTCAATCAACCCGGGTCGGTAGCTGGCCGGATACACGGGGTTGGGCGAGAGGTAATCGGTTAGCACTGGGCCGTAAGGCGGCAGCGGGGCGGTCACGACTTCATAAACGCCTACCCCGGTGCGGGCCACCGACTTGGTGAAGCCGCGGATGAAGCCATAAGTGTAATTGTGCCCATCTCCAGGCGTATCAAACAGGGCGGTCTGCTCCATTTCACGCTGGATTTCTCCGAGACGGGCAAACTCAGCCGAGTTGCTAAAACCGCGCCCAAGTTTCTTTTGCGCGCTGGTGCAGCCACTGGCCAACACTCCGGCAAACGCCACGGCGGCGAGAAAAGGAAAGATATTACGCATAAATCATCGTTTCTTGAATGAAGATTAGCGTCATTCGGCATGTTGTAAAGAGGGAATTTCTAAACTTTTTTCACGACGGCTTTGGCACAGGCGGGTGGATTGCCACCCGCCCGTTTGCATTCACCTCAATCGGCGGCTTCTCATCATCCGCCTGTTCAATCAAACCCCGCCAGCTTGAATCGGTTGCGGTGACAAATCTCCGCCAACTCAGACTTGACGCGCCCCCCAGCCAACGCCAGATTCCTCGCATGAACGCGGCTGACAAATCAACAGCGCAGTAGTCAAATCAAATATTCTTTATGAAACGACGCCAATTCCTCAAATCCGTTGCCTTTACCGGAGCCGCCAGCCTCATCCTCCCTCGCGCCAAGCTCTTCGGCGCCGCTGCTCCCAGCAACAAGCTCAACATCGCTCTGCTTGGCACCTGGGGCCGCGCCGAAGCCCACTTCGCCGGCATCGCCAAAGAAAACGTCGTCGCCCTATGCGACGTCAACGAAAAACACCTCGCGTTCGCCGCCTCGAAATTTCCCGCCGCCAAGAAATACGTGGACTGG
>JBAXTC010001098.1:0-2071 GCA_037130375.1 Verrucomicrobiota bacterium
AGCACCTGGTAACGCCCGCATCGGCGAGTTATGTTGACGCCACCGGGACCATTCCGTTGTTCAGTGGCAAGATGGAGTGTGCCTCCTGCCATGCGACGCATGACAATACCTATACGAAGTTCATGCGGGTTTCCAATGCGGGCAGCGCCATGTGCCTGAGATGCCATATTAAATAGCCTGCCTCGTCACATTAGCCCGAAACCCACCGCTTCGCCGCCTGCTCCCCAAGAAGCGGCGAAGCGTGGTTAGCCGTAGGCCTCAGTAACGAACCGAAAATCAACTGATCAAAAGAAAAAGAGTATGAAAACCAAGTCGCTCATAACCAGCATAACCAGCATAGGCCTGTGCGCTCTGGCGCTCGGGGCAGTCGAGGTGGCGCTGGCATCGCCCCCGATAATCACGAGCATCAGGATGGGCGGGGCGACGCCGCAGTTTGGTGTTCAAAGCACCCTGGGCACCACCAATCAGATACAGTGCTGCACCGACCTGAGCCAGGCTAACTGGTTGGTGTTGACAAACCTGCTGGTAACGGAAAACCCCTACCAGTTTGTGGACACAGCTACGTCGCCAGCCCCGCAACGGTTCTATCGTGTGCTGGTGCTCGGGACAAACAACAGTCCTCTGCCCCTTGGTATGGCCTTAATCCCCGCCGGTTCGTTCACGATGGGTAACAGTATAAACCCCGATGAGGGCACGGGTGACGAGTTGCCCTTGCTTACCAATTATGTGAGCGCGTTTTACATGGACCAGTATGAGGTGACGAAGGCCGTGTGGGATGACGTTTACAACTGGGCGACTGCGCACGGTTACAGCTTCGGGTATGAAGCGCAGGGGAAGGCGACCAATCATCCGGCGCAGAACATGACGTGGTATGACGCGGTGAAGTGGTGCAATGCGCGGAGCGAGATGGAGGGGCGGACGCCTTGTTACTACACCAACGCGAGTCTCAATCAGACGACAATCTACCGGATCGGGCTGTTCGACTTGAGCGCCGACTGGGTGAGTTGGGTGGCCAATGGCTACCGGTTGCCGACGGAGGCCGAGTGGGAGAAAGCGGCGCGAGGTGGGTTGAGCGGGCAGCGGTTTCCGTGGGGCAACACGATTTCCGAAAGCCAGGCCAACTATTACGGAAATACCAACAGTTACACCTACGATTCGGGACCGGACGGCTACAACGATGTCGGTCAAATCGGAGGGTCCCCCTACACCAGTCCGGTGGGTTATTCTGGGGCTAACGGGTATGGGCTGTACGACATGGCGGGGAATGTTTGGGAGTGGTGTTGGGATTGGTATGGTTCCTATTCGAGTGGATCGGGCGATCCACGTGGTCCTGCGTCGGGCTCGACCCGTGTAATTCGGGGTGGCGGTTGGATCGGTGACGCGATCCTCTGCCGGACGGCGGCCCGCGGCCGCGGTGACCCGACAGGCAGTGGCGAGAGCATCGGTCTGCGTTCCGTCCTGACATCAGGTCAGTGATCTGAAGATTCTGTCGATGGTTTGCGCCCGTGCCGATCGGGACAAGGACTTGGCACCCGCGCATGCCCCGCCGAGTTGTTTCGGGCAGCTCCCCGTGTGTGGAAGCGTGTTTGAGAACCAGTCGGCGCGCATCTGCCTCCGAGACGCCAGATTTTCTGCAACTGCAAGTGACCAGATGCGCCTCTGCGGCCAAGATGAACAAACATTAATATTTCTTTCATTGAACATTCATGGTGCTACGGTATCGTCTGGCATTACGAGAACACGAACCATGAGAACACGATTGCCAGTTCTGCCGATTCCCGGCCTGGCGTTGGCCATGTCGGCGAACTCCACCGCCGAATCATGCGCACTTACCATGTCAATGTCCGGTGCTGATGACTGTTGGCACGCAGACTGCTTTCGTCGTCTCGCAGATCACATACTCAAGATTAATAATACCAATTAGCATAACAAAACGTACACTAAATGAAAACATTGACTCAAATTCAATCACGCATGACCACCCTCTTGCCTCTGCGGGGGGCAAGCCTCCTCGCCGCCGCCGCGCTGGCTTGGGGCGGCCTGTCGGCCCGGGCGGCTACGATTGCCGGCA
>JBAXTC010001099.1:0-2068 GCA_037130375.1 Verrucomicrobiota bacterium
GATGCCGCCAGCCGTGGACTCGTTAAACGTCGGCAGCGCGGCGGCGGTGTTCCTCAATCCGTTCCTGTTCTCCACCAAATACTACGACTGGGAAACCAGCCTGTACTACTTCGGTCATCGGTACTACAACGCCAGCACGGGAAGATGGCTAAGCCGTGATCCAATCGGGGAACGTCGAGGGATCAATGTGTATGGGTTTGTCGCCAATGACCCAGAAAACAGAATCGACTTCATTGGTTTGGCCGACACCGAGCTCCATCACGTTATTCCTGAATGGCTTGCTCGTTACAGTTCATACGGAGCAAGAAACCAGGGTTTGTGCGTGAGGCTCACGCAGCAGTTCCACCGCGGCTCGGGTGGGCTGGAAACTGACCTCACCCAGATACGGAACCTTTTGCGAAGCGGGGCCATAGACCAATTTGGGGCATACAACCGAGTTCTTTTGGCTCAACTTCGGAACTTACCGGCGGTCATCCGAAACAACAGGACTGCTGTCGGAATCAGCGGTGGCACTGCGATTGCATTCCAAGGCGCGGTCCGCGCCGGTTTGGCGCAGGTCGGCTACTTTACCTATGGACAGGCAGCACTCGGGGCGACCGGAATTGGTCTCGTTGGCTCGGGTGCTTACTTCGTTTATGACGCCTCAACACAGACTGCCGAATTGGAGAATTACACATTGGAGCAACAGGGCAACATCGACGCCTACAACCGACAGATTGAACTAGCACGTCGCGCGAGTGATCGGGACATTGCTCTGATTCTCAACTTTTCCTCTGGCTTAATACATTGCAGCAATCAGAAAGCACAAAGCTCGTGTGCTGGTAAGTTCAAGAGCGCGATGAATCGAAACTACTACTTGATTGAGACCACAGGAGCCAGCCAAGTGGGAATCCCAGCAGGGCAGCTAAGAGGTGTCGCTTCCGAGCAGTTATTCATCGACTACCTGCAATGCCTGAAGAAGGCTGGCTGTTGCATCGCGGATTGCAATTGACATGAGCGGACTTCCAAACAGTTTTCTCCTCGTCTTGGGGTTCATAGCTCTCGCCATCGGCCTGATTCTGTATTTCGTTTCCAGGCAGGTCATGTTTCGCCGTCACAAACGGAGAGGGGATGAAGCACTCAAGCGAGGAGACTACCGAGAGTCCCTCCGATGCTTTGCTCGGGCAGAAAGTCTCTGGGAACTTAACGTCACTCAGCAAACAATACGTTCCTACCAGGGCGACTTGGCCATGCTGGAGGAGGTGTTAAACGGGCTTCAAAGCGCAGCACGAGCCGGAGGCATTTCTCTCCCTGTCGCTGAGTACTGTAACGCCGTGAAGGTTGCTAGGTCTGAGTTTCAAGGAAACCCGGTCGGGGAGCGGGCGTCGAGTGGGAAGGCATATGCTTCCGCTTTCATGCGGTTGAAGGGGGCGAGGTCAACGCTCAGAGAACAGCTACGCGCCCTGAATTTAGGTGATGTCCCCCACAGGCGGTAACGTTATTGAAGACCGCTTATGGGATACGATATTTACATCAGCTCTCGAACGGGTGACGGGCCTTGTACAACCGGCGAGCATCCAGTTCAGCCTTTCTCTGGCGTGCAAATCAAGGAAGTGCCCACCGAAGAACGCCACGTCATCATTCGGCACAAGTAATAGCGCTGGCTATGAATGCTCGGGATCAGCCTAAACCACGCACGCAGCATCGAACAACACTCATGCTCGCTATCTTTGCTGTTGCTCTGGTGGCCGTTTCTTTCTTGGCGTGGTATCGTCCCAAGGTCTTCTCGTTCTATGCCAATGTCTCCCCCGTCAGCAGCAATGTCTCCGGCCAAGTCTTCAGGTCGTCAGGCGGCGTGTTCCTTGTAAGGCTGAACTCCGGATCGCAGTTAGCCGTGGAGCCGAATCCTCCAAGAGTGTTTCTCTCGACGAAATCCACACCAAGCGGCTTCCGAGTCGGCAACTATTTGGTTGTCCCGGCTGCCTCTATAGGTGGTGTGGACTTGAGCAAGAGCGAGAGCTTCGGCAGGCAACATCGTCCTTGGGCAGGCGTCCGCCTAGTTTCCCGTGCGCTTTGGCCCAGGCAATGA
>JBAXTC010000011.1:0-28551 GCA_037130375.1 Verrucomicrobiota bacterium
TGGGCGGTTGCCGGGTGTCCAGATCGGCGAATCCGTAATTCGTGGCCCAGACCAGGCGGTCGGAGGTTACCAGCGCGACGCCCAGTGAGGTGACGACGCCCTGGCTGAGGATTTCCTGCGCCGCCGCCTGCGCCTCCTGGAGGGTCTGGGAATAGGTCAGGTTCGGAATGCCGCGCACACGGTAAAACATCGATTGGTAAGACATGGGCACGTTCACCCGGATCACCCCGTTGGTGTCCACCGTCACCGCGTCCAGGCCGGACGGGGAATTGGTCCATGGCCCGGCGACCGCCACCGCCCATTGCACGCTGGCGACCGAGCCTGGCAGCAGGTTCGTGCAGACCAGTTCCCCGTTGCGTCCGAAGGACGTAATCACCGGCGGCCGTCCCAGGGCGGGGGCCGCCGCCAAAATCAGCGCCAGGGTGCCGGTGAGTAGTGTTGTGTTGTTTTTCATAGATGGTTTCCCGTTTGAATTGTTCTGGTAGGAAACTGCTTCCTTTTCATTGTTATAGAAGCGGCATGGGTTGTTCGATGTGCCGGGATCCTTGATGACCATTCGCATGTCATTGGCATTGGTAGCCGTCTGCTAACCCGGCGGATCGCGCGGGGTCCATACGTTCGTCCCCGGATTGTCGGCATTCGAGACACCGAGCGCCAGCGGGAGAAGTAAGACTTGTCTTTTCATCTGTTGGCCTGAATGAAGGGCTGGAACAGGCGGGCTTTGTCCTTGGCGCTGATGCCGATGTCCTGCACCTCGAATCGCAGGTGGGCGCAGGGGGTGGTGCCGAGGAACCGCCGCACGCGGATCGTGACGCCGCCCCGGTCGGTGAATGCAGGCCCCCCGACCCAAAAGTCTGCCCCCCCCCCCGCTGCTCCCCACAGTGAGAATTGCTGCCACGCACAGGTTCATTTTGATTCCAGTCCCAGGAACTCCAGTCCGTCGCTGTTCAGCCTGAACCGCCGGGCACGCACAGCACTGCGCGCGCCTTCCTCGTAGTACACAACCAGCACCGTCCGGTCATTCAACTCAACCGTTGACGGGTAGGCGCCAGGGGTCTGATCGACTGTGTACGGACCTTGCCAGGTCTTACCTTCGTCGCGGCTGACGTGCAGGGCCGTCAGCGGCAGGCGGTGGACCATCAAAATCTCCCCAGTGCTCAAACGTGTGAAATGCGGGCAATGGGCGGGGAAACCGATGTCTTTGACCGGCGACCATGTCAGGCCGCCGTCCGGGCTCGTGGCAAAGTGCATGTTCACACGATCGCCGCGGAGCGCCGCGTAAAGGTCCCCATTCTTGAGCAAAACAAAGTCGGTCTCCGCATCGAGCCGCACGCCGCTGCCCTGGCCGATTGGGATGGGCGCGCACCAGGTTTTGCCACCGTCGATCGATCGGATGATGCCACCGCAGGCGGTCGTGCCATCTTCGCGATACACGCCCAGGATACGGGTGCCATCTGGCAACTCACGGACAGGCGCCGAACTGGGCCATTCCGGGGCCACTATCTGCGCCTCAGTTTCCCAGGTGGCGCCGCCATCGCGGGAGGCAACCAGGCAAGTGTCGCAGCGCGTCTTGCCATCCGGCTGTGGGCGATAAGTGAAGAAACTGCATACCGCCGCGCCATCGCGCATCTGGGCGATGTGGGGATCGCGATCATCGAACGGACCGTCGAACAGGATGCGTGGCGCACTCCAGGTGCGGCCCTCATCCCTGGACCTGACGCAACAGATACGCCCGCCTTTGGGGCACTCTTTCCGCGGCAATGACACGTGACCATAGCCCGCATAAAAAACGCACAGCAAATCTCCGTTCTTCAGCCGGCAAACGTCCGGGAACGCCTGGTAGGTTAAAGCAGGCTCACCCTGGGAGATGACCTTCGGTGCTGTTGATTGAGTGCGAAAAGAGTCCTCTTCGAGCCATGCCCGGTTCAGCCGGGTGAACGTGCTGAACTGGTAACCCCGACTCACGCCCCGTTCCCAAAGCACTCCGAGGGTGTGGTCCTTGAGCATTGTCAGGTCAGAGTAAGCAGCGTAATCTTCTGAGATCAGCCGGCCCTGGCTGAAGGTTTGGCCTTCGTCGTAACTGGTCAACACGCGGAGTTGTTTTCGCGCGGCTTCCTTTGGGCCGGTCCAGAGCAGCCGGTTGCAATCCTCGCCGTCGCTTTTGAGGGTAAACCGCTCCAGGGCGCAAGCAACTGGTGCGACTGCCATGCCTGGTCGAGGCTGTCCCCAGGTGGCTCCGCCATCGGTGCTCTGGGCGAACCATCGGTTCGACCCCGTTTCCTGGCGAATGTCCATGAGAATCCGTCCATCCGCCAGTTCCACTACTTGACACTCATCACCGCCTTGTGGTCCCGGCACGAACCGCCCGCGCTGCCACGTCCGTCCGTGGTCGTCCGAATAAATGGCAAAGGTCGCAAACGGCGTTTTCCACATCGGAACAAGGAGACGTCCGGTGCGAGTCTGAATTGCCCCACCCGGGCCGGGCACGCTGGCGCGCCAGCCAGGGTCTTTCATGTCTCGCGCCGTGGCAGTCAAATCCAGCGGCTCGGACCAGGAACCGCCGCTATCGTCGCTCCATCGGGCCACGGTCTGCATGTCGTCCGTTCCCGGGCGCGCGGTGTCGGTGCTGCGTCCGGGCTTCGCGCGAAGATACATGACCCACATCCGTCCGTTGGTCCGATCGACGAGTGTAGCGGCATTTGCGGCCGACCAGAACTCGCCCGGATCCTCGAGAACTTTCATGGACCGCCACGTTGCCCCGTTGTCGGTGCTGCGCTTATAGACCAGATCGATATCCTGCTTATCGGCGCCAGGATCACCCGCATTGTATTTTCGGGCTTCCGCAAATGCGATGAGCGAGCCATCCGGAGCCGCCTCGATCGCCGGGATGCGATAGGTGTGGTAGCCGTCCTTGCCCGAGATGAAGACATCCGTGTGAGTGAGCAAAGGTTCACCGTGAGCGGCCAATGCGATTGACCAGGCAAGAGCCAACGTTCCGACAAAGTGATAGTTCATAATTGTGGCAGTGGACGGTTTGGATGCCCGTATCCGCCCGACGGTGAATCAAAAGAACTCGACGGCACCCGCCGGGGGCGGCGCGGCCAGCCAAAGTCTTCCATTTGATTGCTTACGCGCGTCGGCTCGGTCCAGCAGGTTATCGTGTCAAACCGTGATGCCATATCCGTTTGTACGGGAATGCCGTGTCAGTCTCAAACTAAAATACTGCCTGCGCGAAGAGGCGGATTGCGTCCCGTCAATATTCATCCGGGAAAATCGTGCCTGCATGTCTTGATGGCACACAAATGGCTGTAAACACCCGTAAAAGTTAAAGCAAAACGAACGTCCATGAATGACAAGACACAAAAATGAGCTTGGATACATCGTCCTCCAGCCTGTTATCGTCCGCCGGCCTGTTTGATTTGATCGTGATCGTCGTGCTGGTGGTCGGCATCCTCTGCGGCCGCAAACACGGCATGTCCGAGGAATTGATCAAATTGCTGCAATGGCTGGCGATTCTCTTCGGGTGCGCGACGATTTACCAATGGGGCGGCCAGAAGTTTGGGGAATACACCGGGCTGTTCGGGCAGCTTACCCGCTATATCCTGGCCTATGTCGTGGTGGCCGTGCTGATTACGCTTCTGTTCGGTCTGATCAAACGCGGATTGGGCGGCAAGCTGGCGGGAAGTGATGTTTTTGGACGCACCGAATATTATTTGGGCATGGTCTCGGGCTTGCTGCGCTTTAGCTGCATGTTGTTGGTCGCTCTGGCGCTGTTAAACGCCCGCTGTTATAGCTCCACCGAAGTGCGGGCAATGCAGAAATTCCAGAATGATGTTTATGGCAGCGACTTCTTCCCGACGCTGTACTCCATTCAGCACAAGGTCTTTGATGAGTCCATCACCGGTCGCTGCATCAAACAAAACCTTTACTTTCTGCTGATCACGACCACGGAGCCGGATAACAAGGAGGTCCACATGAAGGACGCGGTTCTCCCCTGACAGAAAAACTCGGCAAGCCGGGTCTTTAGTCGTAATCTCTCGCCCAAACCGGGATTAAGATTACGTTTAAGATTATGGCTGGCCTGTTTTCTGCCGCGACCCGCGAACAAATCCGCGCTGCCAGCGACATCGTGGATGTGATCGGGTCGTACTTGCCGCTCAAGCGAGCCGGAGCCAACTTCGTCGCGCTCTGCCCGTTTCACAAGGAGAAGACGCCGAGCTTCAACGTCAACCCCCATCGCCAGATCTTCCATTGCTTCGGCTGTCATAAGGGCGGCGACGTGTTCACCTTCGTCAAGGAATACGAGAACATTGACTTCCCGGAGGCGGTGCGCCGGTTGGCGGACCGGGCGAAAATTCCGCTCGAGTATGAGAAGAACGCGGGGGAGCAGCAATCGCGGCATCTCAAGGAAAGGCTGTTGCAAATCCACGAGCAGGTAGCCCAGCGCTGGCAAAGCGCGCTGGCCAATGAAGCCAGCGGCCAAATCGCCCGCGATTACCTCGCCAAACGCGGGGTGCCGCCGGAAGCCGTGAAGCTGTTCCGACTCGGCTGCGCTCCGGACTTGTGGGATGACACCGTCAACTGGACCAAGAGCAAGGGCCATGAACTCGAGTTGGCGGAAAAGGCGGGCCTCATTCTGCGCAAAGAGGGCACCGATAGATATTACGACCGCTTCCGCGGACGGCTCATGTTCCCGATCTGTGACGAGCAGGGGCGGGTGATTGGTTTCAGCGGGCGCGTTCTCTCTGGCGACGAGAAGACCGCCAAATACGTCAACTCGCCCGAGACGCCGATCTTCACCAAAAGCAAGGTCTTCTTCGGACTCGACAAATCCAAACGCGCAGTGCTCGATGCCGGATACGCCATCGTGTGCGAAGGGCAGCTCGACCTCATCGCAGCCTTCATGGCCGGGGTGCAGAACATCGTCGCGCCCCAGGGCACCGCGTTGACCGCCGATCACGCCCGGATTCTCAAGCGTTACGCCGAGGAGGTGGTCCTCTGTTTCGATTCGGACGAAGCTGGGCAGAATGCCGCCGTGCGGTCCCTCGACAGTCTGCTCGCGTCCGGTCTCGCCGTGCGCGTCGCCGTGGTTCCCGCACCCCATGACCCGGACAGCTTCATCAAAACGTCGGGTGGCGCCGCGTTCAAGCAGCTCATCGAGCGGGCGGAAGGGTTCTTCGACTTTTACCTCAATCGCCTTCGCGCAACCAACGATGTCTCGACGGACAAAGGCCGATTGGCTGTCTTGCGCGGCATGGCCGAAGCCGTTCACAAGACCGGCAATGTAGTTCTGATCGACAAATACGCCCAGAAGACCGCGCTGCGACTGGGCGTTACGCCGGACGCGGTCCGCGCCGAATTTCGGAAGCTGTCGCGGGCGAGCCCTGCGCCGCCCGATGCGGATGAGGAACCGGTCGCCGACAGCCCTGCGCCGCAGCCGCCCTCGACCCATGAATACTGGTTGTTGAAGCTGCTGCTGGCGCACGATGAACTCGTGGGGTGGGCCACGTTGCATTTGGATCCGAAATGGGTGCAGCATCCGCTGGCGAGGCAAATCATTTCACAGCGACTGGCCGCGCATGGCAACCAAACATGGAGCAGCCTCGCCAACTTCTTCCACGAGTGTGAGGCCCCGGAAATGCAGAACCTCATTACCGAGACCACGGCGGACGAGCGCCCGATCCCCAATCCCGATCAGCAGCTTTCTGATATCGCGCTCCGTTTGCGCAACCAGTTCCTCGACCGCCAGATCGCCGTTCTGCTGCAACGCGCGAACCAGCCCGAAACCGCCGAGGATGAACGGCTCGATCTCTTGCGCCAGCAGCAGGAGTTGCGGCGGCTTAAACGACAGCCTTTGGTTCCCATCGCGGCGAGTTAAAGAGAGTTAAGTTCAAGCTGGTTTTGACGAAGATTTGCTTTGCCAAATCTGTCGAGGTTTCCCAGAATAACAGGCTAAATCTGATGGTGAAGAGCGGAGTGCGCACCTTTTACAACATCCTATTTACGATCTTTTTCGTGCTGTCCTCGCCCTATTACTTTGTGCGAATGCGGCGGCGCGGCAATTGGCGGAAAGGCTTTTCCGAGCGGTTTGGCAAATACAACACCAAACTCAAACAGGCCCTCACCAATCGGCACGTGATCTGGATCCACGCCGTCAGCGTCGGCGAAGTCAATCTCTGCACGCACCTCATTCGGGCCCTCGAACCGCGCATGCCAAACCTCAAGATTGTGGTCTCCACCACCACGACCACCGGCATGGCCGAACTACACCGCAAACTCCCAACGCACATCAGCAAAATCTATTACCCGATTGACCGCCGCGCCTACGTCAGCCGCGCCCTGAACACTATCCGCCCCGAAGCTATTGTGCTGGTGGAAGCTGAAATCTGGCCCAATTTTCTTTGGCGGGCGCACCAACACGGATGGCCCGTTTTTCTGGTCAACGCTCGTTTATCCGACCGTTCGTATCGTGGTTATAGACGCTTCTCGATTTTGTTTAAGCCCCTGTTCGCCTTGTTTGCCGGCGTCGGCGCGCAAAACGAGGCTGATGCCGTCAGGCTGCGCGCACTGGGTTGCCGCCCGGAAGCCATTCAGATCGTCGGCAACCTGAAATTTGATGCGGCGAAACTTGACGAACATCGGTTGCTGAACGTTCCCGCTCTGTTTCGCCAGCTCGCCGTGCCGCCAGGGGCGCGCATCCTTGTCGGCGGCAGCACCCATCCGGGTGAGGAAGCCATTCTGGCCGAGCAATTCTGCCGCTTGCGCGCGCGCTTCCCGGATTTGTTTCTCGTGCTGGTTCCGCGCCACTTTGAACGCAGTCAGGAGGTCGGCCGCGAACTGAGGGCGCGCGGAATAAAGTTCGTGTTCCGCAGCGAAATCATGTCTCACTCGGAGTTCCAGCCGGGCGAAATCGATTGCCTTCTCGTCAACACTACAGGTGAGCTCAAATACTTTTACGAGCACGCCACCGTTATTTTCATCGGCAAGAGCCTCGCCGCGCAAGGCGGGCAAAACCCGATTGAGCCTGGCGCGATGGGCAAAGCGATGGTCTTTGGCCCGAACATGCAAAACTTCGAGGAAGTCGTCCGTCGGTTCCTGGCGCAGAACGGCGCCGTCCAGGCGCGTGACGCGGCGGAACTGGAGAAGGTTTTGGGCGAACTCCTCGCGGACGAGCGGCGCTGCGAAGACTTGGGGCGCAACGCCCTGAAAGTCGTGCATCAGAACCTCGGCGCGATCGACCGCACGGTCGATATGATTGTCAAGCATCTCGATGACGGCGAGCTTTACGTCGCGCCGAGAGACTAAGCCGGCAAGCCGTCAGAGTATTGGAGCGTTGAAGCGCGAGAACCGCCGGCAGCCGCCTGGCCAATAGGGAGCTGACGCTTTAGCGTTATACGGCTTTAACGCTTCAACCGTTCGCGGTTAGCTCAGGATTCTGCGTCCTTCATCAAGGAAAATACCCTTGAAATTCATCTCCAGCGCCTGCGGGTTGGAAGCTTTGCTGAGAGCTTCCTCCTCGCTCACTTTTCCTTGCTTCACAAGGTTGAAGAGCGCTTGGTTGAAGTTGATCATTCCGTCGTCGGTGCCGGTCTCGATTGCCGCCGGCAGCTTGTCGAGCCGGTTTTCCTCGATCAACTTCCTGACGGTCGGCGTGTTGATCATGATCTCGAGGGCTGGGGTCATGCTGCCCGCCAGAGTGGCGACCATGCGCTGGCATACGACCGCTTGCATCGTGCCAGCGAGCTGCCGTCGAATCTGCTCCCGCTCGTCGGCCTTGAAGAAATCCAGAATGCGGCTGATGGATTGCGAGGCATTGGTGGTGTGCAGCGTGGACAGCACCAAATGGCCTGTGTCAGCCGCGCTCATGGCCGAAGTAAAGCTAACCGAGTCGCGCATCTCGCCGATCATAATGATGTCCGGATCCTGGCGCAGAATGTGCTTGAGCGCGTGATGAAACGAAAGCGTATCCAAACCGACTTCGCGTTGCTCGACGACGCATTGGTTGTCCTCAAACACGTATTCAATCGGGTCTTCCAGGGCAACGATGTGCTTCTTAAAATTGGCATTGATGTGCTCGATCATGGCAGCCAGCGTTGTCGATTTGCCGCAACCGGTCGAACCGGCCAGCAGCACGATGCCGCGCGGCGATTCGGCGATTTTCTTGATCTGCTCCAGCAGGCCCAATTCTTCAAAGCTGGGCACGTGGGTTTTTACGTGGCGCATCGCCAGGCACCACTGGCCCCGCTGTTGGAAAAGATTGGTCCGAAACCGGCCAATCCCCGGCACGAAGTAGGAGAAATCAGCCTCGCGTTCCTGCTCCACGCGCTTGATCAAGTGCGCCGGCGTGATCGCCTTCACCACGTTGTTTATCCAGTCACCGGTGGGAAACGGGCACTCGATGGCGATGAGCTGGCGATTGATGCGGAAGATGACGGGAGTGCCGATCTTCAAGTGAATGTCTGACGCGCCGCCTTCGACAGCCGTCTTCAGAATACGGTGAAACATTTCCATATTCCAAAAAGCCTAGCCAATCTGGCCGATCAACTAAAGATCAAAAAGATGGCGGCGCGCCGCCCCCAGGGCGGATTCAAAAAATCGTAGCCGCCGACGGCAGTTGGCGCTGATCTCAGTAATTGAAGAAAAGTGCGCCGACTGCCATCGGCGGCTACGATTTTTCAGGTTCTTGAATCCGCCCTGCGCCGCCCCACTTGGCGTTGGAGGTTGGTCCTGACGCCCCGACAGCCTTTTGCTGCCGTTGTTTGCTCAGGTCTGGCGATCTGCAGTGCTCAAAGCCTTGAAGGCCAGCGCCGCGGCGACGCCCCCGCCAAAGTCAGCCACAAGATGAATCCACAGATTGGCCCCTTTGACCAGGTTCATGATCGTAATACCGACGGCGACCGCCGGATTGAACGCGCCGCCCGAGATTCCTCCCAGGGCGTAGGCCATCGTCATCACGGTAAAGCCAATGGCCAAGCCGTAATTCGAGTTGCCGGCCGTTTCCTTCGCCGTTGCGGTGTTCAATACCACCCAGCAAAGCGCAAAAGTGCCGAGGAACTCCGCCACCAGCGACGGCACAACTTTCAGATCCTGCGGCGTCAATTGGGGGTTGCCTTTCAGGTAGAGCGCCAGCACGGCAGCCGCCACTCCGGCCACCACTTGTGAGGCAATGTACCCGGGCACATCCGAGCCGGGGCATTTCCCGCGCAGCCAAACGGCAATCGTTACGGCCGGGTTATAGTGGCCGCCGGAAATATGTCCGCCCGCATAAACCATTATCATCAGCGCGGCACCGATGGCCAGCGGAGCAAAATTGCCCGCATCGGGTTTAATGACGCACATCCCAACGGTGAACACGAGGAAGAATGTCCCGATAAATTCCACCAGATATTTATTCATTTGTCGTTTGTATCGGTTCGTTAGGCATTGCCTTCTGGCACCGGCCGCAGGACATTTATCCCCAGACTAGGGGAGCGGCCATGGCCAACAGATCTGCCTGCTGAAAACCTAGGTCGAAGCCGCCCTTGCAGATACGGTTTCCCACTACTGGTTCTTTCGAGATTGAGACTCCAAACTACTTCCTGGGGTCATCGACGAGGTTGGTTTGGGCTGCTGGGAGACGGAACGGTTTGGGTAAGTTTGTTCGGACTTGGGACTGTTAACGCGCGGGTTCTGCGTCTGAGGAGTTGTTTGCCTGACAGTCGGTTGCCCCTGACTGGTGCCGCCGAAGGAACGAGCGGAACTCGGAGCAGACTGCATTTTGGTTGAGGCACCCGAGGAATATGGAGTCATAGCGGTATCTGGTTTGGTGCCATAGGGTGACCGCACGCCTTGCTTCAACTGGTCGGTTTGATAGGTTTTAGGCGCCGAGGAGGATTGCGGGCTGGACCCGGTTTTCGCAGGGGCCTCCCATTGGCGCGTCGGTTTGGCTCCGGCGGCTGGATTTCCCGAAGCGCCGCCGGCCGGAGTCGAGAAGCTGCTGCCCGTGGAGGGTTTTGTTTCAAATTTCGCCGGCCCAGTCGGATTACGTTGGAAGGTCGAGGTCGATCCGCTGCCGCCGGTCGCTGGTTTTTGGTTGGCTTTGAACTCCGTGCTCGGGGCACGCTGGGAACCTGAATTTCCCGAAGCGCCGCCAGCCGGAGTCGAGAAGCTGCTGCCCGTGGAGGGTTTTGTTTCGAATTTCGCCGGCCCAGTCGGATTACGTTGGAAGGTCGAGGTCGATCCGCTGCCGCCGGACGCTGGTTTTTGGTTGGCTTTGAACTCCGTGCTCGGGCCACGCTGGGAACCTGAAGCCGGTCCACGACCGACCGGGGAAGGTTTTTGATCGGGTTTCATCGTCGCAAACGAGTTGTGCTGGATTGCGGGATGCCCCTGATCGACCTTCTGCGCCACCATGCGCATGGGCTTTTCAGGCGCCTTAAGCTGGGACCGATAAACAACCGCTCCGTTCGCGCCCGGAGGTTTTCCGAAGCCGCCGCCAGGTGGCTCGCGGAGGCTGGCCCTGGGAACCGGATTGCGGCTGGCCGCCGCGATGCGATTCACGGCGATGCCGTGATTAACATAGGTGTTGTTGACCACCGTATAGTTGTTGACGATGGTGGTTTGCCGGTAGATGACGGTTGCTTGGGAGCGCGGCAGGCAGTGATAGGATACGTTGTTCGCGCAAAAGTTTCCGAACGAGACGAACGCAAAGGCATTGATGCCCAGGCCGAAGTCGAAGCTCGCGCCCACGGTGGCGCCATTATATCGCCAGCCTAGCCCGACAGCGAAATCCGCCCCCGGCGGCAGCGGTGCCCAACCGCATGTGGTCCCCGCTGTGCGCCAGGTGACCCACGCTGGACCCCAAACTCGTCCGGGCGTCCAAACCCAGCCACAGCGAGCATCCATGTACCAGCGTCCATAATGGAATGGGGCCCAGCCCCATGAATAATCGGATTGCCAAAACCAGCCGGCATCGGTGTAAACCCAGTGGCCGTTGTCACAGTAAGGCCGCCAGCCACGGTTGATACCCACCACCGTCGGTTGCCAGCACCAGCCCACCCCGGGCAGCGACACCCAACTGCCATAAGGCGCCAGGTCATTGTAAAAGTAACTCACGTCGGCTGGCGGGCTGCCGACATAAGTCGGCGCGGGACCGACCGCCTGCCCCGGCGGCGGAGCAGGCTGCGTTGAAAACTGGGCCGGCGTCGGAGCCGGGGCCTGGGCCGGCATTGGAGCCTCTGACGCGGGTGCCGGCGCATACTGCTGCTGCGGCGGACTCTCCTGCGCTTGACCCCGCTGCCCATTGTCGTGGTTCAACATTGCGGTGATGACCGGCTGTGACACCCCGAGATCCCGCAGATAGAGCAGGTTGTCTGCCGAGAGGTTGAAGGTTCCTGACGAGTTCTGGATATAGGCGAGGACTACCTCGTCACCCACACCCGAGCCAGCCAGTTTGACTACTTCCGCCGTATCAGGGGAAATCTGCGCCGCGCCCTCTGCTGGCGCCTGGGCGTATCCAGACAGAAGCGGAAATGCCACCGCAGCCACCAAACCGAACCATTTCATGCTTTTCATAAAAAATGTGAACCCGTGTTATCGATTCAACCGTTAGACCGCCCAACCGGCTGTTTATTCAGGGAACAAAACGCGGCCTGCCGCGCGATCGACAGCTCATCCCCCTGCCACATCAGTTGTAACGCATCGTGCCAGCCGCAGCCGCAACTCTTCTCTACCTGACCGCACAGCCCAGTCTGCTGCCTGTTCCGGCACTGCAGACCACCCTCGCGCTTACTGACTGACAACGCCAGGACTCGCTTCAGTTCGCCTGCCACGCGCAGCCCTCATACTGCCTGCTACGGTAACCCAACAAACGTCCCCGATCAAGGGAATGTTTCCAGCGCGGCGAATAGCGCCCGGGGAAGATTCGTCTGGGCAGATGGAAATAGCCGATTAAACTGCGGCGCATGAACCAAGTGCGTTTAGGGCTCATCGGTTTGGGCAACATCGGCCAGCACCATTACGGTTATCTGATGGCCGGCAAAGTCAATCGCGCCGAACTGGTCGCAGTATCCGATGCGGTGCCAGCCAAGCTGGAGAAATATAAGGCGCTCAAGACTTTCACCGAAGGCGAGGCTCTTATCCGCTCCGGCCTGGTCGATGCAGTCCTCATTGCCACCCCCCATTACCAGCACACCTCACTTGGCATCGCGGCGCTCAAAGAGGGGTTGCATGTAATGGTCGAAAAGCCGATCTCCGCCCATAAGGCCGACGCCGAGCGGTTGCTCATGACGCATGAGGCAAATCCGAAGCTCGTTTTCGCGGGCATGTTTCAACTGCGCGCGGAACCGAGGTATTTGAAGATTCAGAAGCTCATCCGAAACGGTGAGTTGGGCGAGGTGGTCCGGATGAGCTGGATCATGACCGATTGGTTTCGCACAGAGGCGTATTACGCCAGCGGCGGCTGGCGGGCGACCTGGAAAGGCGAGGGCGGTGGGGTTCTTCTCAACCAATGTCTGCACAACCTGGACGCAATGCAATGGTTGCTCGGGATGCCAGCCCGCGTGCGCGCTTTTTGCCAACTCGGCCGGTTCCACCACATCGAGGTCGAGGACAACGTCTCGGCTTACCTCGAGTATCCCAACGGAGCCACCGGCACCTTTGTGTCCTCCACCGGCGAAGCGCCGGGCACAAACCGCTTTGAAATCGCCGGCACGCGGGGAAAGGTCTTGCTCGAAGGGGATAGCATCGGCTTCACACGCAATGATTCCGACATGATCGAGTTCAGCCAGAGCGCCAAACTCGGCTTCGCCAAGCCGGAGGTTTGGAACGTGGAGATTCCCTTCGAGAACGCAGCCAATGCGCACGCGACGTTGATGCAGAACTTCGTGAACGCGATTCTCGATGGCGAGGCGCTGATCGCGCCCGGCGCCGAGGGCATTCACTCGGTCGAATTGGCCAACGTGATGCTGTATTCTTCGCTGCTGGGCCAGACGCTGGAACTGCCTATGGACAGCGCAGCATACGAAAAAAAGCTTAATCAGTTGATTGCCGAATCGAAGATCGAGAAGAAAGTGGTGGCCGTCTCCAACGAAGACTTCACCAAGTCATTTAGGAAATAACTATGAAATTAATGGGCATCGGCGACGAAGCCGCCAACAGCATCGACGGCCAAATTCTCGCCACGCAGGAACTCGGTTGGAACCAGATCGAACCGCGCGGGGTCGAAGTGCCGGGCTTCAGCAAAGCCAATTTCCACGATATACCGGACGAAGCCTTCGACCTCGCGGTCCGCAAGCTGGAGACTGCCGGCATTGGCGTTTATTGCCTCGGTTCGGCCATCATGAACTGGTCCAAGAGAATTGGCGACCCGCTCGACATCACGCTCGCCGAAGTCAAACGCGCCATCCCGCGCATGACTCGGCTCCGCACGAAATACATCCGCATCATGAGCTTCAAGCCGGGCGACGATGAGTTCAGGATTCCGGCTGAAGCCTTTCGCCGCGTCAAAGACATCACAAACCGTTTTCTGGACGCCGGGCTCCAGCCCGTTCACGAGAACTGCATGAATTACGGCGGCATGAGCTGGCAGCACGCCCTCGAACTCCTCGACAAATGCCCCGGCCTCAAATGGGTCTTCGACACCGCCAACCCCATCTTCAACGCCGACCGGTCCAAACCCAAGCCCTGGCCGAAACAGGATCCATGGGAATTCTGGACCCACGTGCGCGATCACGTCGCTCACATCCACATCAAAGACGCCACATGGAACCCGGCGAAGAACGACGCGGACTATAATTGGCCTGGCGAAGGGCAAGGCCGGGTGCGCGACATCCTCAAAGACGTCCTGGCGCGCGGTTACGACGCCGGGCTTTCCATCGAACCCCACATGGTCGTCGTCTTCCACGACGCTCAACCCAAGGCCAGCAACGAGGATGCGATGCGCCAGAACTACGTGGAATATGGCCGGCGACTGGAGCAGATGCTCGCCGAAATCAGGCGCTTGATTTCTTGATGCAGCAAAGAACTAAACCCCCTGATTCAACTAAGCTGACAGGATAACAGAGGTAACAGAGCGCCAACGAGATTTGAACAGGGAAGACGGGAAGTGGGTGTATCATTTCATTACGGGATAGGCGGGCGAACTGGTCCTACCCTCTCGGTCAAAAAGTTAGCGCCGACTCCCGTCGGCGGCTACCAATCGTAGCCGCGAACGGGAGTTCGCGCTAACTTTTCGGCTGGGGATGGGCCGGCGGCGAAATGGTCTTACCCTCTCGGTCGAGAAATCTATCGTGTGAGACCCCGCTTCTCCTCTGGATCGAAGCCCGGCGGCACCGCACTCAGAGAGTGGAAGCACAGCGCAAGGAGGAAGGAGTTCAGTTCGGGTTGGTCTTCCCGTTCCAAATACATAACGGCTCCCTGGGCCAGGATCGAGGCATCCTTCTCGCCCGCAGCAGCAAGTTGGTTCCGGTAGGTCTTGAGTTGCGATACCATGCTCCGGAGACGCTTCGGCGTAAAGATCGCCGCGGCCATTTCGCGTATCAGGGGCAATAACACTTCGAAGAGCGCATGGGCGCTTTCCTCAGTGTGCGGGCCGTCTAGATCCAAGCCTGACACGTCGATTTGCAGCCTTTCCGAGGCTTTGGCCATCTTCGGCAACCACGACGCGAGCTCCTCCGGACGCAGGAACAGGAAGTGGGAATCCGTGCGCAGGAGCAGGTTGGAGGAATCGTTCTCCATCCGCTCCAGGTTGGCCAGGGCACGGGCTTTTTGCTCGGGATTGTTTTTTAAAAGCGCTTCCATCCGCTGCTTGGCGTCCGGGTCGTCCTCTTGCGTCTGAAGCCAAGCCTCCATCTCCCCAGGGCTCATGGCTTGCAGCCGCTCCACGTCTAAGCCTGCCTGATCGAGGATGGCCATGTCACGCGCTTTCTGGCTCGCAGTCCATTCGGCATAGCCATAGGAGAACATCTGCGCGAGGAAAGGATTGCTCTCGCTCTCAACTGTCAGCGTGCGCGTGGCACAGAACTGGACCAGGCAACCGTCCAGGTAGCGCCCAGCGGCAACGTAATCGGACAGTTGCGTCAACAGACTCATGGCAATGAGGTTGCGCCGCTCGCCATCGGCCAGGGACAAAAGTGCGGCGTTCAATTTGGTCACGTCCTCCTTGCGCATCGCCGCGTTTGGCAGAAGGCCAGCGCGTTCGCAGACCCGCCCCACCTCCTCACCGGTGAACCGCAGCGGCGCGAAACGTTCCTCACTGAAAAGCGCTTGCGCCCGCTCCAGGCAGCCCTCCCGATCTTTAAGCAACTTGTTGAACTCGGCTTCATGGGACTTCAGGGCCTGCTCGGCGGCTTCAATCTCGATCGGCCCCCCCAGGAACTGCACCAGCGGTTTGGTTTTACTCGGCAACTGCTCGAATTTGGACCATTTCTTCCCGAAAAATTTGCGCTTTATCTTACTCAACGTCGAGAAGACTCGCCCGGGCGACTTCATGTCGAGATCTTCCTGCCCGGGCGACTTCATGTCGGACTCTTCGGCAACGGGCGTCGGTTTGGCGACCGCCAGCCGCGGCATCTCATCCTGCGCCATGTGGCATCGTTTGTATTTCTTTCCGCTGCCGCAATGGCAGAGATCGTTTCGTCCAAGTTTCTGGTTCATTGTGTAAAGCTGCGAGGAACAGGTCTGAGACTGCAATTCTTATCTGTGCTTCTGGCTCAGCACTAACGGCCCCACCCATCGAGTATTGTACTTCGCCCGCCATCCGTCCTCCAGATTCGTTGGCCGTGGCTGGCGGCCATAGGCCTGGTCATCCATGCCGTGAAAAGGCAAGGGGTCCACCTGCCAGCCTTGGCCGACATGGAAGTCGGCGTCTTTGTCCCAGCCCACGACGTACAGGAAGAAATCACGCTCAAAACCTTCCGGTTTAGGAGGCACTTGGTCTGCGGCGAAACCCAGCGCCAACTCGTCCCCGCCATTAAGAAGCACCAACGCGTTGTCTTTTTCTGCGACTAGATCATCAACGGCGCCATACCGCGTACACCACCCCGAGGGCGTGCGCCGCCAGGGTGGGGCATCCCTGAGCCTGTCGTATTCCGGTGTCAGCGGCAGCCAGTCCGGCAGTGGTGCGAACTCGCTGAACCCGCGCCAATGGAGGTCGGATCGGCTCGGACGCAGGCTCGTCACGCGGTTCTCCTGCGCGGAGACCTTTACGCAGAGCGAGACAGAATCCCAATAGAGCTCGAAGGCCGTCGTCAACCGCAAACGCCTGGTGCCAAATGGCAATTTGTTTTCCAGGTCCACCAGAATCGTTTTGGTCTTGCCCGCAGGCACTCCTGCGTCCACCGGCACGCGCTTCCACAGACCGTCCAGCAACTCCGCTTCGAGGATCGGAAAGGGAAAAGGAAGGTTCGGATCGAGCGAGCCGGCGATGTTCGCCATCCCTCCGCCAAAGCGGATCCAGCCGTTGAGGACCAGGACGAGTGGTTCCGAAACCGTGAGTTCGCCAAAGTCGAGAGTGATGCAGAATGGCTCAGCCAAACCGCGCAATTGCGGCTCGCGGAGGCGCTCCGGCCCGGCCAGGCGCGCATCATTGGCCGCCAGCAGCTCCGTGACATCCAGCCCATCGCTGCGCGTGGCTCGCTTGAGGGCGGCCCGCGGGCGCAGCGTCCACACTTCATGCGGGGAAAAGGGCCGGCCGGCGAGCATCTTGCTCGTGGATGCCACGATTGTTCCGGCCGGATGGTCCACGACCACCAGCCTGGCCTGGTCCAGGTAGAGCACCTCCCGCAGCTCTTCCGTGATCCGCAGCTCGTATTCGTGGTTGCAGGGCGGGAATTGCCGTTCGTTGCCGAGGGAAAGAAACTCTTCCGGATCCTCCTCGACGTACCGCGATTGGCTGACGGGCAGGCCGAGCGGTGAGGCGCCGAGTATATCCGTGACAAACTTGAACCGCTCGCCGTTCCAGGCGTAAAGGTACGGGCAAGAACCGGACGGCAGCACAAGTTCGATCAACTCGAAAGGCAGCGGCTGCACGGGAACATCCAGGGTCGTCGTCGTTAGATCCGACCACCGCATCTGAAGCAGATCGAGTTTGTCTCGCTGGCCTACGCCAATTTCAAAGGGCAGGCGCTTCAAGGTCCGGGTCGTTCGCCAATGATCCGAGACGAGCTCGACGCGACAGCCCAGGCCCGAGGCGTTCGAGCGGTTGCCCACCAATCGCAGCTTCAATTGTTTGTTGGCGTTGCCGCCGTCGTTGCGCCAGTACCGCAGCCCGGCCCCGGAGGCCATCACCAAGTCGGTGTCGCCGTCCTGGTCAAAATCCGCCGCCACGACGTCGTCAACCGGCCCGGTCTTGTGCAAACCCAGCGCCGCTGTGACATCTTCGAAGTTCCGCTTGCCCACATTGCGCCAGACCCGCACCCCGCTGCCGAAAGCCAACAGGTCCAGCCAGCCGTCATTGTCATAATCCACCAACAGCAGCCCGGCCGGCTGCAGGCCCTTGAGCGCAATTGTGACCCGCTCGCCACTGCCTCCGTATAGAATCGTGAGTTCCTTTTCATCGGCCAGCACGAGGTCCGGCAGCAGATCGTTATTCAGGTCACCCAAAGCAAGAAGCTTCGCCGCCGGCAGCTTTGCATCGAGGTTCGTCCTCACAAACAGGCCGGCTCGCTGTTTGCAGTAAAACACCGGCCCCTCACCTGATCGGGTGAGATACACTCCAGGGACATCCTCGTTTCTCCAGTCGTCCACCACGAGATGCTCCGCCCCATCCAACACGGTCGGCAACCCCGTATTCGTAGTGTTCTCCTGGAAATAGAAACTCCCCAGGTTTCGATAGGCCCGCAGCCCTTGACCGGCTGGCTGAATGGTGAGCAAATCCAGTTTGCCTGTGAAATCGAGGTCCGCCAACACCCCGTCCCTCGCCTTCAGATTCTTGAGGCCCGCCGCCGCCGTCACCTCTCGGAATTGGCCATTGGTGGCAAAACGGAACACGTGCGAAGCCTGTTCCCCGAGCATCACCACATCCTCGAACTTGTCGTTGTTCAGGTCGCCCACCAGGCAACGACGGTAGGTCGCGTTGGTGGTTCCGGGTGCCCATGCCCCGAGGGCGGTGAATTTGCCTTTCGAGTTTTCCAGCAAGCGAAATCCGCTCTCCTGCCGCACCCAGAGGCTGTTTCGGCCGTCATGGTTGTAATCGAGCACTCCCACTGGCCCGCGATAACTCGATGCCTCAGGGCCAAACGCCTGCGCGGTCGCCTCGACGAACCTCAGCGTTACACCCCGGCGCTCGGGTTCCACGAGTGTAAAAACCACACGCGGCTGCGTATATTTGCACCGTTCGAGCGTGGCAGGACTCAGGGACGCACCGGGGTTCCTGGCTTGAAGCTCCTGGTGCTTGGCCAACTGCGCCGCCGCTTCGTCCGCCCGCCCCGCCTGCTGGTAAAGCCGGCTCAGTTGATAATGAGCCGAAGGATGATCCGCTTGGAACTGGAGCAGCGTTTCAAATTGCCCAATCGCGTCCTCCAGATGCCCCGCGCGTGCCTGCGCGAGCCCAAGCTGAAAGGTGAGGGCATCGACCGCGGGATCAATCCTCTGCGATTGTTGGAAAGCCTGAACCGCCTTCTCCGGCTGGTTTTCTCGCAGGCGAGCGCAGCCCATCAGGTAGTAGGCCGCCGCATCGTTTTGGTCCAACTCGATCGCCCGCTCGCATTCCCCGACCGCGCCCTGGCTGTCGTTCGCCAGCAGAAATGCGTTGGCCAGGTTCAAATGCGCGTCAATGCTCTCTGGCGCGACCTTTACCGCTTGCTTGTAGTCCCTGACAGCGTTGGTGGCATCGCCTTTTTCCAAGTAGCCCCGGCCCGACGCCATGAGGCGCTCAAACCCATCGGTATGGCTTTCATGGCGAACCAGAAAAAACAGAAACAGAGCTGTCAGTCCGACAAGAAAAATCCAAAGCAGGCGTTTTTTCATTTCCAGGCTGCGATTGGTCCTTGATAACCTCTCTTGAAATCGGAATCAATCCTTTTTCCACCACAATCCCCGCCGAGCATTTCTTTAGATGGAAGATGGAAGATAGAAGAGTGGTCAATCCCGCCTTTCACCCCGGTTTTCGCGCCACTCATCCCAATCCCATAGCCTTTTGCCCCCAAGCCTCTCATTCTCCCTCCGTTGTGCGTTCGCTGACTAGCCGCCGTGCTGCCCGTGAGTTTGGCTCGCTTCGCTGCCGCGTCCAATGTTTTTTCGCGTTTAACCACCTATGTCCAAAATCCAGAAGATTAACCCTCCCGCAGCCGGGCAGCAAAGCTCCTCAAAACCGAAACCGCGCGGACGATTCCTGCGCATCGGGATCCTTGCGGTCGTGGCCATGTTCGCATGCCTGGCGGTGGTGATCAGTTTCAAGAGGTCGGTCAGCCGTTCCGCGCCGCGCGGGGGCGCGTCACAACAACCCGTGGCTGCGCTTTCGGTTACGCCCCCGGTCGCCGCAGGACCGACAGACATTTTCGAGGATGTCACGGAGAAGGCGGGCATCCGATTTGTCAATCAATTCTGCGACTCGAGAATCGCGAATATCATCGAGTCAAACGGTGCCGGGGGATGTTGGCTGGATTATGACGGAGACGGGCTGATGGATTTCTATGTCGTCAACTCCGGTCCCTTGGATGGAGTGACTCATCACGCGCCCGGCACGGTGCGCCGCCCTAACGCCCTCTATCGCAACCGGGGTGATGGAACATTTGAAGATATGACGAAAAAGGCAGGATTGGAAGGCGCCGGGTACTGCACCGCCGCCATAGCGGCGGATTATGATAACGACGGCCATGTCGATCTGTACGTCTTGGGAGTGGGGCGCTGCATCCTCTACCACAATCGGGGCGATGGCACCTTCGAGGATGTCACGGACAAAGCGGGCGTGGCCAACACGGGGGGCACGGCGATTGGCGCGACGTTTCTTGACGTGGACAACGATGGGTATCTCGACCTCTTTGTCGCCAACTATCTGACCTTCGATCCTGGTTACCAGTTGTACTTCAGCGCCGATGCTTATCCGGGACCGCTCTCCTATAAACCCCAGCTCAATAAACTTTTCCGCAATCGCGCCAATGGCACTTTTGAAGATGTCAGCGAGCCCGCCGGAATTCAGATTCCCGGACATAGAGCGATGTCGGTGACCGTGCTGGACTATAACCAGGATGGCGCGCCGGACCTTTACCTTTCCAACGACGGCACCCCAAATGTGCTGTTGGTGAACGATGGCAAGGGTCATTTCACGGATATGGCTCCTCAAGCGGGTGTGGCGTTCAACGCCATGGGTGAGGCCGCAGGTTCGATGGCGGCCACGATCGGCGACTGCAACGGCGATGGCTACGACGACATTCTGGTGACGCGGTTGGGTTACGGCTCGCTCTATATGGGGGCTGCCAAAGGCGCCTATGATGATCGAATGATGGCATCCGGACTAGGGTCGCTGACCGCACAGTTCGTTGGTTGGGGCGGTTGTTTCCTGGATTTTGACAATGCCGGCAAATTGGACATTGTGATCGCTAATGGCGACGCGCATTACCTCGTCGGTTGGGAGAGCCTGCTCCTGGAAAACCGCGGCGATGGCACCTTCACTGACGCCGCAGCCAAGGGAGGCGCTTACTTCAGGACGAAAGTTCGAGCGCGCGGCTGTTGCGTGGCCGATTATGACAACGACGGCCGCATGGACATCCTCGTAACCGCCATGGGCGACCGCTGTTTTCTCCTCCACAACCGGGACCAATCCGGGAACCACTGGCTCACTCTCGATTTGACGGGAACGAAAAGCAACCGTGATGGCTTCGGGACCACCGTGAGGGTCACCGCGGGCGGACGCCAGTATTTTGCGCTGGCACGCTGCGCGTTTGGCTTCCTCATGCAGAGCGATCGGCGTGTGCATTTTGGGCTGGGCAAAGCTTCAACCGTGGACCGCCTCGAAATCCGCTGGCCCAGCAAACAGTTGCAGGAACTGACGAATGTGAAGGTGGACCAAATTCTCAAAGTCCGCGAACCTGGAGAGCGGAAATGAGCGGATGGCCGAAGCTCTGCGTCGCGCTTTTGTGCGGGTACGCGGCCTCCGGTCTGGGCCAGCCGTCGGCTCCGACAACGCCGCTCGTGCTGTCGCAAACCCCGCGCGGAGCCGGCACCGGGGCCGCCAGGGACCGATTGGACCTCTGCTATTCCCCGGGAAGCCGGGTTGTGGTCGCCACCGCGCCTTGGAGCGCGCCCAAAATCCGGGTTCTTTCAGAGGGTCTCCAGGCCGCGGGCGGCCCGGTGGTTTCTTTCGACGGAGAGCGCGTTTATTTTGCGGGAAAAACCGGCGCTGAAAGCGAATGGCAAATCTACGAAGCGCGTGTTGGCGGAGGCCATTGGCGCGTGGTCACTTCGATGCCGGGCGGCGCTGCCTCTCCGGCGTTGCTCGCGGATGGGAGCCTGGTGTTTGCCTCGCCCGTCCCGAAGGTGGCCAGCCAAGGCGCCACTGTCCCGCCGCCTCAACTCTACGCGCAACTGCCCGGTGACAGACCGCGTCAACTCACCTTTGGGCTTTCTGGAGCCGCCGATCCAACAGTGCTTCTGGATGGCAGAATCCTCTTCGTTTCGGCCATATCCCCCGGCCCCGCAGGGGCATCGCGGGGGCTTTCGCTGTTTACTATCAACAACGACGGCACTGAGATCACGGCCTTTGCCTGCCAGCATGATCCTCCCGCCGTAATTGGCCAGCCCAGGCAACTGCCGGATGGCCGCGTCGCATTTTTGGCTTCAAGCCTCGAAAGAGCGGTAGCTGAGGGGTCTGTGGAGTGCGTTCGCATGGCACGCCCCTTTCTGAGCCGGGCGAAGTTGTTTCCAAGCCTCAGCGCGCGCGTTCGCTCGGTGTGCTCCGAAGGAGGGAACGGCTTCCTGCTCTGTGCCCGGGATTCACGCTCGTCCTGGGCTGTGTATCGCGTGAGCGGGAGCGACGGAAACCTGGGGGCACCGCTCTTCGAGGACACGCGGTGGGACTGCGTTGAAGTGGTTGAGGCGCGTGCGCACCAGCGTCCAATGGGCCGCCTCACCACTATGGACCCGGCCAAAAAGACCGGCCAAATCCTCTGCATGAATGCGAACGACACGACTTATAGTGTCGAGAACCAGGCGGGCGCGACCGTCAGCCGGATTCGGGTTCTGGCGGGGGTTTCGCCGGGGCGCTGCCGCTCGCTGGGCGAAGTGCCTGTCCAGAATGATGGCTCCTTTATGGCGGAGGTTCCCGCCGATATGCCGCTGGGTTTCGAGGCCCTGGACCAACAGGGACGGGTTCTGCGTCGTGTCGAACCGATCATTTGGGTTCGGCCCGGGGAAAATCGTTCCTGCACCGGTTGTCATGCGGCGCACAACCGGGCGCCCCACAACCATCGCCCGCTGGCAGTCTACGCCCCCGTGCCGCGCCTGCGGGCGGAAGCGGAGCCGAGCCAGGCCCATACAGCGCGATGAAATGAAACCAAGCCGCATTCTCATCCGGGTGAGCATTCTGGTTTTGTTGGCCACGATCGCCCTCCTGGGCCATCACTTTGGTGGCAATGCCCACGTGCGCAGAAGAATCGGTCAGCCGCCCTTGGCCAAATCAACCTGTTTCAACTGCCATTTCGTGTCCATCGACCGGCTCCCCTGGGCCAAGCCACGACCGCATCACGATTCACCCGCCGGCCTGGTGGTCAGTTCCGACGGCAAGAAACTCTTTATTGCGCTCGACGACCGTGACGAAGTGGCGGAAGCCGATATTGCCACTCGCAAGGTGCTGCGCCGCGCCAAGGTTCCGGGTGGACCTTACGGACTGGCCATCGATGCGACCGGCAAAAGGTTGTTCGTCGCCTGCAGACACGCCGATCGGTTGGCCTTCCTGGACGCGGAATCGCTGACCGAAACCGCGTCGCTGCCGGTCGGTATGGCGCCGACAGCCGTTGCTTTCTGCCGAACCTCCGCCGGTGACCGCCTCATTGTAGCCAATTCGATGTCGGACGACATTTCGGTGATTTCCGTGGCGCCGCTCAAAGAATTGGCCCGTCCGGCGGCGGGCCGGGAGCCTTTTGCGGTCGCGGCGACTTCCGACGGCACACGCGCGTTGGTGGCGAATCGCCTCGTTGGCTTGAGCAGCATAAGAAGGATGCCTGCCTCCGAAGTGACGGTCCTTGACCCAGTCACCGCTCGCGTCCTTCGTCGCGATTCTCTGGAATCGGCCCATCTTTCCGAAGGTGTCGGTCTCGATGAAACGCGTTCCTGGGCACTCACTCCCCTGGTTAAGGTCAGAAACATGGTCCCGATAACCCAGGTCGCCGGCGGCTGGGTCATGTCGAGCGGCCTGGCAATTTCGGACCTCAAACAGGGAGACGTGGTCCAAATGCCTCTGGACGAGGCCAATGATTATTTCGCCGATCCTTCCGCCGTGGCGGTTGACTCGGGCGGACACAGGGCCTTCGTGGCTTCAGGCGGCGCGGACGTGGTGACGGTCATCGACCTGGACCGCCTGGCGGCCTGGGTGCGCAAAGCCACTCCGACCGAGAGACAGGAAGCGATTTACGACCTCACCCTCTCGGCGGAGTACGTCGTCGGCCGGATTCCCACCCGGCGCAATCCCCGCCAACTCGTGCTGAGTCCGGACGGGGCCACGCTGCTGGTCGCCGAACGCCTGGAGGACTCGATACTCGTTGTCGATGCCAGGAACCTCGTTCCGTTGGGCCGAATCGTTCTCGGTGACGGAGGACTCGATGATCCCATTCGACGAGGCGAAAAGGTCTTCACCACCGCCGCCTACACTTTTCAGCATCAATTCTCCTGCCGCTCATGCCACCCCGACGGCCATGTGGACGGCCTTAGCTACGACTTCGATGGAGATGGCATCGGCGATAACCTGCTCGACAATCGCAGTCTCCAAGGCGTCGCCGGCACGGCCCCGTTCAAATGGAATGGAAAAAACCCCACACTCGAAATTCAGTGCGGCCCCCGGTTTGCCAAGGTGCTCATGCGCACGGAACCGTTCCCCCCGAGGGAATTGCGCGACCTGACCACTTTTATCCAATCGCTGCCGCCGCCCCGAGTGGCGCGGAACAAAGATGGCAAACTGACGCCTTCTCAGGAACGCGGCCGCACGATCTTCTTTGCGACCAAGAAACCCGACGGCAAGGATATCCCATTGTCCCGCCAGTGCGTTACCTGTCATCCGCCACCCCTCTACTCGGTGCGGTTGCCGTTCAACATAGGCAGCAAAGGGCCATACGATACCACCGAGGTTTTCGACACCCCGCATTTGCTGGGCGTGGTCGATACCGCCCCCTATCTTCATGACGGCCGGGCTCAAAGCATCGAGGAACTCTGGACTATCTACAATACGAACGATCTGCACGGCGTGAGCAGCTACATGAACAAAATTCAGCTCAATGATCTGGTCGAATTCCTGAAAACACTCTGACAACCACTCAAGCTAACTATGAAAGAGAATCGTTCCCTCGCAGCGCCGGCGCTGGCACTGCTTGTCCTGACCGCCCTGACTATTCGGATCGAGGCGGCCACGACGGCGCCAGGCATCCCTTTCCCTCTCATCGAGAAATTCGAGAACTTCACGATGAAAGACGGCATCCCGTCTCGCAAAGTCCATTGTGTCCTGCCGACCAGCGACGGCAAACTCTGGCTGGGCACCTACAAAGGGTTGCTGGTTCGCGAGGGCGGAAAGTTCCGCAAAATCGGCACGGAAGACGGCCTGAGCCATCCGATGATTATGTGCATGGCGGAGGATGCGCGGACCGGGGACCTTTGGGTCGGCACCATGCGCGGTCTCAACCGGCACAGCGCCGGGCGCATTACGACCTATACCCAAACCAGCAGCGGCCTGCCCAACAACGTCGTCTATGGCGTGGATGTGGTTGGCGAAAGCCTTTGGGTGGCCACCGCCGCAGGGTTGGGTGTGCTGGATCTGAAGACCGGCACCTGGACGATTTACGACCAGAGCAACACCGTGATGCACGAACCGTGGGTTTATGCGGTCAAAGGCGCCAAGGACCGCGTCTTTGTCGGCGTCTGGGGCGGAGGCATCCTGGAATACGAGTTTTCATCCGCGGTTTTTAAGGAGCACCGCGATCCCGATCGCGATTTCCATTTTGACCTCGTGCCCGATGATGGGCCAGTCAATGACATCACCTCCTGGATAGCCTGGGACGACGGCATATTATGGCAGGCCACCTATTTCGGCATGTCCCGTTACGACGGGTCGCGCTGGCGCACCTGGCAGGAGAAAAAATCGCCCCTGCTCTCCAACTTTCTCAATTTCATCTGGGCGCGCGGCCCGGTGGCGTGGGTCGCCACTGACCGCGGGTTGTCCGTGACCGACGGAGAGTCCTGGGTGAATTACCGCACCAGCGAAAAGGGCGAGGGCTTGGTGGAAATTGCCCGGCCTGGGCAACCTTCCGAAACGCGGACGATGTCCACCCATCTGGCGAATGATTTTGTGCTGGGGATATGGACCGACCACCGCGAGGCATGGTTTGCCACCTCCGACGGGTTGAGCCACGCCACCTTCCTCCCGACCCAAGAACCCATTCGCCCTCCGGCCAAATAGCCCGAAATTTCACGAACCACCAAATGCAGACCACCCCCACAATCCAAACCATAGCCATCCTCGCGCGTCGAAAGCTCGCATGAAAACAACCCGCCTCATCTTGTCTGTCTGGCTCGGGATTGCGTTTTCCGCCACCGCTCAATATAAGGAATACAAGGATAAACCGGATACAACCACCAATTATCCCGCCGAACCGATTCTCCCGGCCAGAGCCGCATCCGTTCAGAAAGTTGACAAGGGCGACTACCCGTACTACGGCAACGTGCCCGACGAGTTGCTGCCCTATCGCAATATCCAGCCTTATTCCCGCTATTGGCTCACCCGGTTGCCGTTCCGTGGACCAGGCAAGGATTACCCGGATCCTCCCGGCCTCAAATCGTTGAAAATCGGCCTGCTAAGCCCGCCGCCCTACGGGCTCGAAGCAATGCGAGGCGAGATGAGCAAAAAGGGGGTGGTTCTGGCGATCGACGAGGCGAATGCCGCTCGCAAACCAGGCCATCTCCCATTCGAACTATTCGAAAAGGCCGACTCGCCCCAGTGGGGCAGCGCGGCGAACATTGCAGTCGAATTTGCGGACAATGATGTCCTGGCCTTTGTCGGCACCATCGATGGCGATGCGACGCATGTCGCCCTCCGGGTCGCCCTCAAGATCGAGACGTTCATGATCAATTGCTCGGACCCCGACCCGACCCTCACCGAAACGCAAATCCCTTGGCTGTTGCGGGTTTTCCCCGATAACCGCCAGGAAGGGTATCGGTTGGCGAAACTCATCGTCCAGGAGAGAGGGCTGAAGAAAATCGTGGTCATGCGCTCGAACAGCCGCCCTGGCCGAGCCGGAGTCCGACCGTTCGTGGACGCCGTTCGTCGTCTCGGGCATCCCGTGTTGCAAGAAATCAACTTCCTGGACGGCGACCAATCAATCAGCACTCAGATCGCGGTGCTGAAGCAGGCGGACCCCGACGCCGTGCTGTTCTGGGGCAACCCGGCTGACACCGGCCTGGCCGCAGCCCAGTTGCGCGCAGCCGGGGTAAAGGCGGCGTTCTTCGGCTTTGATCGAGTGGTCGAGCCAGCGTATGCCAAAACCGCGGGGCCGGCGGCCGAAGGCACGACCGCAGCTTACTTCTTCGATCCCGACAAAACCGATCCGGCCTGGAAGCAATTCAGCGAGCGCTTCCAGAAACGCTTCGCCATCAAACCCGACGTGTATGCCGGCTACAGCTATGATGGGACGCAAATGCTTATCGAAGCCATCAAGAAGGCCGGTCCGAACCGATACCGGATTCATGACTTGATGACCAGCATCGATGAATATACCGGCGTCACGGGCTATATGCGCTTCGATGGACGCTGGGACAACATCGCCCCGGTCGTTCTCGCTCAATACAAAGGCGGCAAGTGGAACTATGAGCCGGCCGCGCCTGTGAAACAGGCCAGAACCACTGCCGGGCCATAAAGTCCTGGCGACAACGTGCCACCAGCCAAACCAGCTTTCCCTCGATGCCGCCTCGTTCCCCTGACGCTGGCTGCCGCGCTAGTCGCGGCAGGCGGTTGTCCGTGGCTCGCCGGGGCGGCGGCTGAAACCACCAATGTGGTCATCGGATTGCTGTTGCCTCCTGAAGAAGCAGAGGCCTCGAGCCTGCGCGCGGGAGTGCTGCTCGCCGTCGAACATGCGAACCAGGCGCCAGCTCCAAAAGTCAGCATTGTGGTTCGCGGACGAATCGGGCAATGGGGCGCCGATGCCGTCGAAGCGGCCCGCATGGTGCTTGATGATGGAGCCCAGGGACTGATTGCCCCGCCAAACGGAGCCGCCACGCATCTCGCCCTCCAGGTGGCGGGACGCACAGCCGTGCCTGTCATCTCTCTTTGTGCTGATTCCTCTGTCAGCCGAACGGGCGTCCCGTGGATGGTCCGCATCGCCCCCACGACAATCCAGGAGGCCGAGTCTTTGTTTGCGGGCCTCAAGGCCAATGCCTCAGACCCCCAACGGTGGGTCGCCCTGGTCCCCGATGGCCGGGCTGGACGCGAGGTCTCGCGAGACTTGACCCAGGCTGCCGCCGGAACCCACTGGAAACTCAAGCGCATCTGCCAGGTCAGTTCAACCCTGACCAACTTCGAATCCCTCGCCGTCCAGGTTGTGAAGGACCAGCCCGATGCCGTGTTCGTCTGGCTGGACCCGCTTCCGGCGGGAAGGCTGACTAAGAACCTTCGGGACGCCGGATTCGCCGGAAAACTGGCGGGGCCAAGTCGCTGCAATTCACCCGCATTCCTTGCCTCTTCTTCTCAGGCGTCAGAGGGATTTCTCGTCCCAGCCATCATTTTGGATGAAATCGGTGAAGCGCGTTTGCTTTCGTTTCAAACCGCCTTCCGTCAACGCTATGGAATCGAGGCGGACCTCACAGCCGCCGAAGGTTATGATGCCGCCACGCTATTGGCGCATATCCTCAAGGAAAACAACCCGCAGTCGCTTCCGCGGGCCTTCCCGCTGGCGTTCTCATTGCCAGGGGCGTCGGGCGACCTTTGCTTCGATGCCGAGGGCAACCGGAAGATTGCGCTCCGACTGTCCATTGCCCGGCAAGGACGTTTTCGGCCGGACTGATGACTGGTCCAGCGGAGCGAAGGCGCGAACATGATTAGACCAATGGCTTCCAATGGTTCGGCCCTTTCGAGCATCGTGGCATCATCCTTCCCGGTCTGCTCCGACCGTTTGGCGAGTGTCAACTGAGCAAAGCCGTTTGCAATAGCTCAGTTGGCCTTGAGCCGGAAGAACTGGCGGCTGGTGGTGATGGAACTGGTGTAGGGACTGGTGGCACCTGGGACGTTGGTAAATGTGCCGCTGGCCGCTGGGCCTCCCTGCAGCGCATAAGCCGGATTTGTCCAACGCAAGGTCACCGCGTTACCGATCCGCTGAATATCTAAGGAAACGGGCGGCGCGAGGACTAACAACGTCCCATCGCTGGAAAACACGATATGGGTGC
>JBAXTC010000110.1:0-14855 GCA_037130375.1 Verrucomicrobiota bacterium
CATCCACCGATTTGCGCGTGGCCATCGCCAGCAGCTTGGTGGGCTTGGCGAACAGCCAGGGGAAGATGGCGTCCATTTCCGCCAGGCCGCCGCCGCGATGGGTGCGGATGTCGAAAATGATGGTCTTGGCCGTGGCATGGCTGGCCATGAATTCTGCTGCGGCCCTGGCGGTTTCCGGCTCGCTGGGGAAGACGTTGAAGCGCACAAAGGCAATGCCGGGCGCAATCCAGCCGGCATGTTCCATCGGCGGCGGCGGCGCCATGCGCACCATCACCGGCGGCCGGCCGGGCTGGGCGCCGGGGGGCGGGGCGGCGCCTTCCGGCGGGCGCATGATCACAATCTGTGGCCCGCCGATGTCGCCAAACATCACCCGCAAATGGCCATCGGCCGCCACGGCCTGCAAATCACCGGTCAGCTTGTTGGCCAGGGCGGTGCCTTGCAGGCTGTCATAGGCGCCCTGATCAGCGCCGGCGCGCAAGGCGGCGGCGTAACGCTTGCCCTGTTCCGGATAGACAAATTGCGATTCCAGCCGGTTGGCCAAATCCCTGGCCAGCGCCTTTTGGTCAACCGCGGCCATGGCGGCAGGTGGCGCCGGGGTTTGCGCCGGCAGTGCCGGGGCCAGCGCAAAAGCGGTCATCAGGGCAGCAATTCTGAAACGCATGTCAGG
Organism: Verrucomicrobiota bacterium; assembly: GCA_037130375.1. GTDB lineage: Bacteria > Verrucomicrobiota > Verrucomicrobiia > Limisphaerales > UBA8199 > JAPLUA01. The sequence goes on from JBAXTC010000110.1 coordinate 668, forward strand.
CTCCATATAGTACGATTCGTAATATATTGACACTGCCGGCGCTGGCGGTCAAGATGCGTGCAGGGGCAAGAAAATGGCAGGGCTGACAGATCTTGAAGGCGCCGCGCTGGCGGAAATTGCCGGGCGCGGCACGGCCACCAGCTATGCGGTGGCGCGGGTGTTTGCGCGTTCGCCATCGGATTATTGGTCTGGTTCGGCCGGGGCGGTTTATCCGATGATCAAGCGGCTGGCGGCGCGCGGGCTGCTGGCGCCCAGCGCGGCGATGGCGGGCAAGCGCCAGCGCATCGATTATTGCCTCACCCCCGCCGGCCGCGCTGCGCTGGAAACCTGGCTGCTGGATGCACAACGCGCCGCCGGCCTGGGCTTTGACCCGCTGCGCACCCGCCTTGGCCATTTGCATCTGGTCAGCCCCGCCCAACGCGCGGCGTTTCTGGCCGAGGTGCGGGCGCAATTCGCCGAAATCGCCGAACGCCCCGCCTTTGCCGGCCAGCCGATGATGGTCAGCATCCACCAGTCATGGCTGAAAGCCCGCGCCGCCTGGCTGGATGCCGCCCTCGACATTCCCATTGTGCTGCCACCCATGGTGGTGGGGCTTTGCCTCCTGATTTTCTTCCAGACGACGATCGGACATCTGATCGAGCGCGTCGTGCCCTTTACCTACACCGTCGCCGGGGTGGTGCTGGCGCAATTCGTCATCGGCGCGGCATTCGCTGTGCGGACCATGCGCGGGACTTTTGAGCATCTCTCGGAGCGCCCGGAAAATGTGGCGCTGACGCTGGGCTGCACGCGGACGCGCGCGATCTGGCTGGTGACGTTGCCGGCAGCGCGCCGCGGGATGTTCGCGGCCGCGAGTATCGCATGGGCGCGCAGCCTGGGCGAGTTTGGCCCCATTCTGGTGTTCGCGGGCGCCACGCGAATGAAGACCGAGGTGTTGCCCACCAGCGTCTGGCTGGAACTGAGCGTCGGCAATCTCGAAGCCGCCATCGCCGTGAGCCTGCTCATGGTGGCGCTCGCCACTGTCGTGCTCGCCAGTGTCCGCCTCCTGGGGGAACGCCCGTGATCCGTCTCGATCACATTGCCTGGAAAGCGGGAGCATTTGGCCTGGAGAATATTTCCTTCGCTGTGCCGACCGGATGTTATGGCGTGCTGATGGGGCCCACGGGTGGTGGCAAAACGTCCCTGCTCGAACTCATCTGCGGCCTGCGCCGGCCCACCGCCGGCGCCGTCTGGCTGGGTGAGCGCGAGGTGACGCATCTGGCGCCGGGCGAACGCGGGCTGGGATATGTCCCGCAGGACGGCGCTTTGTTTCCCACGATGACCGTGCGCGAAAACCTCGGCTTCGCGTTGCGGGTGAGTCGTCAGCCGGCTGACAAAATCGCGCGCCGTGTGGCAGAGTTGGCAAAACCGTTGGGCATCGCTGCTTTGCTGGATCGCCGTCCGACCGGGCTATCCGGCGGTGAACGCCAGCGCGTCGCCCTGGGCCGGGCGCTGGCAGCCCGGCCACAGGTGTTGTTGCTCGATGAACCGCTCTCGGCGCTGGACGACGACACGCGTGAACCGCTCGCCGACTTGCTCCACCGCGTGCAGCGGGAATCCGCCGTGACGGTTCTCCACGTCACCCATCACCTCAGCGAAGCGGCCCGGCTCGCCGATGTTCTGTTCCGCCTTGAAGCAGGGCGCGTGACAGAAAGCAAAGTCACACCCGCTTCTGAACCGCGCGGAGTGGCTCCACGTTCGCGTTCGAAGCCCACGTCACCACCTTTCTACCCGGCCGCACCGGGTGCCTGGCCTGTCTCTGCCCTGAACCGCCGCCCAATTGGAAGCGGGAGTTTATAGCCACAGATGCCACCAGGTCCGCCAAGCTCCAGCGGAGCGGCATGGGTTCGTGTTGACGGCCCCACCACTGAAGGGCTGTGGGATGCAAAATGCCATTCATGCCGCTCCGCTGGAGCTTGGCCAGGCATGCGGGGTGGGGGTTACTATAAACATGGCGCTCCTAACGGAGCTGGGAACATCTTCGTCGATCAAGATACGTTTAAGGTGCAGGCAGGGGCGGACGCTCGTTGGTCACCCGCGCAGCGTCACGTACAAGCGGGCGCGCCAGAGAGCAATTTCTTATCAATTCAATTCCGAAAGAATCGCGCCGCCAGCAGGTTGGCCCCGGCGCCGAATGCCAGTAACACCAGCAGCGGCAACACCACCGCGTCCAGTCCGCTGCCGAAGCTGATGAGTTGATGCAACGCCTGCATCGCCCAGCCGGTGGGCAGGCAGAGGGCGATGACCTGGAGCGCGGGCGGCGCGATTTCCAACGGCCACCAGCAGCCGCCCAGCGCTGCCATGAGCAGGCTGGCAAGAACGCAAATTCCAGTCACGCGATCTTCCGCTGCGAACACCGAACCCGCCAGCACGCCGAGGGAAGCAGCCACCCAGGCAAACACCAGCAAAGTCAACGTGACGCCCGGCAGATTCGCGCCAAGATTCACGCCCAACGCAAACCTGCCCACCGCGAGAAAGAACAGAATCTGCACCACGCCCAGCAGCATGAGGCCGTAGATTTTTCCTGTCACCAGTTCGTGGCGCGTCACCGGATGCACCATCAACCGCTTGATCACGCCGTTGCGTCGCTCCGCGGCCATTGTTGCGCCGCCGAAGATGAGCAGGTTCATCATCAAATACATGACGAGGTTGCCCGGCAGCGAGAAGTTGAAGCCGGAGGGCATGGGTTTGCGTCCGGCAAACCGCACGTTCAGGCTCACCGGATTTGGCGCGTTCATCACGGCGCGGAATTTTTCCTCCGTGATGGCGGGAGGCGCGCTGGTTTGCGTGGCGGTTTCGAGCAGGTGACTGTTCATCGCGATCAAGGCGCGCACGAGCCGGACTTCGATGATCGCCGCGTCCGCTTCCGCCGAGCCGTCGCGCCGGAAGAATTCCACTTTGGTTTGTTCCTGCGCCAGCACCTTGCTCGTGAAGTCCGCCGGGATGCGGATGCCCCGGGCTGCGGTCTCGCGGTTCGTCGGGTCGAGCTGCCACAGGCCTTGCGCGCCGAGTTCATCGAGGAACGCGCAGCCCAGGAAATTCGTATCTTGATTCTCGACAAGCACGGGCGGTTTGCGATTGGCCGGATCGCCAGGGCCGCGGTTGGCAAAGCCCATGAAATAAACAAACGTCAGCGGGATGACGAACAACCAGAGATAGGCGGTCTTGCTCTTGAGAAAGAGCCGCAGGTCGTTGTGGCCGATGGCGAGAACGTGTCTCATACGCGGAGGCCCCGGTGGATACGCCGGCGGAAAAGCAGCGCGGCCAGACCGATCAGCAGTGCCCCCAGACCGGCGAGTTTCACCGCCGCCAGCAGCCACGGCACCTGGCCGCCGAACTCCAGATTGCGCGCCGTCTCCGCAAACCAGTAAGTGGGCAGCAGCGGCGAGATGTGCTCGCGCAGAAACGCCGGGAGCGATTGCGACGGGAACGCGCAGCCGCCCGCCAAACCCAAGCCCATGCCCGTAATCGTGGTGAGCAAGCCGGCGCGGCGCTCGTCCGGCATCAGCGCCACGAGCGTTGCCATGAGGCCCGCGGCGAAACAAGTGTAGCCGAGCGTGAGCGTCGTGAGGGCCAGAGGGTGCTGCCAGTGAATGCGAAACATCAGCCCGCCGCCGCCCAGCATTACCAGGCTGCTCAACAACAGGAGCCCCATCGCGAACAGGACTTTGCCCGCGACGAACGGCAGCAGGCGGTGATGCAACGTGTGGTAACGCTCGAACGTGTGCAGCCGCATTTCCCGCGGGAGATCAGTCAAGGCGTTGCTGGCCAGGAACAACAGAAACATCGCGGCAAGCCCCACCAGCAAATACGCGAAGAGGTTGAACGCCGGAGCAGACTTCGACGTTCCGCTCTTGCTGGAGCCAGGCTTTGCCTCGGCGGCGGTGATCGGTTGTGGGCGCACTTCGCGTTCGTAAATCACCAGCGGAGGATTGATGTACCTTTTTGCGGTGGTGAGTTTGTCGCCCGCGCGTTCAATCAGCCGGGCGACCGTCCGGTAATTGCCGCCGCCCTCGATAGCCGTTTGCCATTCCGGGAATTCCGATTGCAGATTCCGGGAAATGGCGTTCAGCGCCGTGACGACTACGCCCAGCATTTCCTCCAGCACCGCCGGATGGATGGACTGCGCCGGGTTCTTGATCAGTTCCAAACTCACTTTGCCCGCCCCGGTGAGATAGTGGCGGGTGAAGTTTGTCGGGATGATGAGCACCGCGCTGGTTTTGTTTTCATTGATCAGGCGCAATGCCGCGTCCCGCTCCAGAAAGACTGGTTCGAGAAATTTCCCACCTTCGCCCTGATTCGCCGCACCGCGCAGGAAGCTGGTGAGCAGCGACTGGTCCTCGTCCACCACGGCGAAGCGGATGCGGCCCAGCGCACCGCTGTCGGACTTGGTGCCAAAGGCCAGACCGATGAGCGCGGTCATACACAACGGCACGAGCAGGTTGATGAGCCACGGCAGCGGATTGCGCGCGGCCCGGCGCAGGTCTTTGGCGAGGAGGACGCGCAACATGGCTACTCCCTCAACTGGCGGCCGGTGAGCTGGAGAAAGACATCGTTCAAACTGGGCCGTTTGAGTGTGGCGTTCTCGACATGCACTGGCAGCGCGAGCAGGTCTTTCAAACACTCGGACGGATCGCGCGTGCCGATCGCCGCCAGCACGAGCTGGCGCTCCGTTCGTTGAATCACGCGGAAGCGCTCGTGAAAACCGGACCACGAGTCCGGCGTGGCGTTTTTGAAATCCGCCTCCAACACGAATACGCGGTCGCCGCCCAATCGCTCCTGTAACTCGCCCAACGTGCCTTCCGCCAGCAATTGTCCGTGATCAATGATGCCGATGCGCTGGCAGAGCGTCTCCGCTTCTTCGAGATAATGCGTCGTGTAGAGAATCCCGGTGCCCGACGCGCACAGGCCGCGGATGAATTCCAGAATGTTGAGCCGCGCCTGCGGATCAATGCCCACGGTCGGTTCGTCGAGTAGCAGCAGTTGGGGCCGATGCAGCAGCGCGCAACCGAGATTGATGCGGCGCTTCATGCCGCCCGAGTAAGTCTTCACGGCATCCTTGGCGCGATCCGCCAGGGTGAGCGCTTCGAGCAATTCAGTGGCGCGGGCTTTGGCGTCCGCTGCGCACAGGCCGGCCACACAGCCCCAGAATTCCAGATTCTCCCGCCCTGTGAGTTCCTCGTAAATCGCCAGTTCCTGCGGCACCACGCCCATGATGCTCTTGGCCTTTTGCGGATCGGACCAGAACGGGGTGCCCGCCACCACGACTTCCCCGGCCTCAGGCTGGAGCAGACCGGAGATCATCGAGATGGTGGTGGTCTTGCCCGCGCCATTGGGGCCGAGTAAGCCGTAGATTTCCCCCGGACGCACCTCAAAGCTGACGGCCTCTACCGCGCGAATTGCGCCGAACGATTTAGAAACACCCTGCACCTTCAGCAAACTCATGGCGCGATAATAGGACGAAGCCATTCCGGGGCAAGTGACGAATTTGTGACGAGCTTAAAGAACGAAAAACGAACACGACGGATGGACGCGACTGAGTGAGCATCTTAGATTTTTCGGAGCGAGGACAGGGGCGCAAGACAGAATTCGTCGAAGCCTGCGATTTCATGGGAATTAAACCTAAAAACAGGAGTTAGAACCACGGATTTCACGGATCACACGGATGAAGAAGGGATTGGGGTGCCGGCCGGGGGTGTTCACCCGGCCGCAGGGCGGATTCAAGAACCTGCAAAATGGTAGCCGCCGACGGCAGTCGGCGCACTTTCCATCGATTATCGGAGTGTTAGCGCCGACTGCCGTCGGCGGCTACGATTTCTTGATCATTACGTAGGCAGGCTAAACCAGAGGCTTTGGAGTGTCGAGTGGTAACTCTTGCATTGCTTCTCCGTTTCAGGTCTAATGTGCCGGACATGGGCAGTTTGATTGGCAAATGGTTGTTTCCGGACGCGGCGCCTGACGTGCGCAAACTCAGGATGGAAGTGGTTTACTTCATCGCGGTGGTTCTATTGCTGCTCTGTGCGGGCGTGGTGGTCGGACTCTGGCTGTTTTACCGGCCCCAGTTGCATTAGCCAAGAGTCTGACGACGGAGGGCCGTCGGGAGACCTACTCGAGCGTTTCACTGCTCAGCTTGACTTTAAGCGTGGACGTCGCGCCTGGCGCCAGGTTAATGCTGTTGGATGCGACATTGCCCGACTCGACGCAGAGCATTTGCTCATATTCCTGATTGCCGAAGTCGGACATTTGCTGCGCCTTGGTCACCCACGGGTTCCACACCACCGTCGAGGCGGACCCCTCTTTTTCAACGCGGATTCTCCGACCCAGGCGCTGGTCGATGATTTCAACCGGGCCGGCGGTGTTCAGGTAAATGCGGTCCACTTCGGAGGCGATGCGAATCGCGTCGCTGGTTTCGGTTTTCTCCAGGAAACTGGCAACCTTGTCCAGATAGTTCACGCCTTTAAGCCCACCGATGGAAACCGCGGTAACATCGCCTACCGCGAAATAGGTGTGCAGGCAATTCTCGAAGACAAATTCCCGGTCCTTTGATTGGTTGGTGACGAGGAGTTGAATGGTAAGCGACTGATCCACGGTCACGATATAATCAGCGGTGAACGGAGGGAACGCGGATGCCTCGGGGTATTCGGGCAGGCGGAAGCGGACGCTAACGCTGCCATTGGGTGCCGGGGAAAACTCCTTCAACTCCCAGGCTTTAAAGCGGGCGAACCCGTGCTGGCCCAGGCCCTCGCGCGGGCCAAACCAGGGAAAGATGAGAGGGATGCCGCCACGGATTGGCTGGTTCTCCGCGAAGCGGCTGCATTGGCTCAGGAAGAGCAGCGGTGGTTCGTCCTTCTTTTTGAACTGGGAAACATGGGCGCCGTGCAGGTAGATTTCCGCGTTGCTCCAGGCAGTGGACACCTCGATCATCGGCAAGTCGCCGCAGCCATCGAGAAAAGTCACTCGTCCAGGGACTTGAGGTCCGGCTTTGATCTGCGAATTGTTGTCAGTCATGCATTCACCTTTGATTTGAGGGTAGCAGACGACCGCGGTCTCGCCAGACATTTTTTGCTTTAGTTCCCCAACCGTCCCGCTAACCTCCGGCCACACTTATGGCAAAACAACAACAATATAAATTCTGTTTCGGCCCCTGGAATATCAGCGAAGGGCAGGATCCATACGGTCCGCCGACCCGCCCGACCCAAACGTTCGACTGGAAGCTGGACCAACTCAAGAAGCTTGGTTTCGACGCCATGATGTTTCATGACGACGACGCGGTGCCGGACATTGACGGCAAATCCGACGCGCAACTGCGGAAGGAATCCAAAGAACTCAAGACCAAGCTGGCCGATGCCGGTGTGGCGGCGGAAATGGTCGCCCCGCGCCTTTGGTTCAGCCCGATGACCATCGACGGCGCCTACACCAGCAATGATTCCAAGTGCCGCCAGTACGCCATCGACCGCTCACTCCGGTGCATTGACATCGCGAACTATCTGGGCACCGACCTGATCGTCCTTTGGCTCGCGCGCGAAGGCACTTACATGCGTGAAGCCAAAAATGGTCGCCGCAGCGTCGAGCTGCTCGTCCAGGCGCTGGATAAGATGCTGGCCCACGACAAAAAGATTCGCCTCTCCATCGAACCCAAACCCAACGAACCGATGGACCATGCCTATGTGCCGACCATCGGCCACGCGCTGGCAATCGCCCAGTTGACCCGGGATCCGAAACGCGTCGGCTGCCTGATCGAATCCGCGCACGCGATTCTCGCCGGGCTGGATCCGGCCGACGAAATCGATTTTGCAATGGCTTTCGGCAAGCTCTGGTCACTCCACCTCAACGACCAGAACGGACTCAAGTTCGACCAGGACAAACCGTTCGCCAGCTCGAATCTGCGCGTCGCCTTCAACCAGGTGCGCGCATTGGAGCGCAACGGCTATGGCAAGCAGGGAGAATATGTCTGCTTCGATGTGCATCCGTTCCGGCCGGCGAAGGTTGAACACTGGGTCGCCCATCTGGACAACAGCCGGCGCACCTTCTTGCGCCTCCTCGAGAAAGCGCGCTCGTTTGACGAGAAACAAGCAGAGCAGCTCGTCGCAGACCGCAATTACGCAGCGCTCGACCAGATGGTGCTCGAACATCTGATGGGGCAGTAGAGCATCCTCCCGGACAGCGGACAGCGGACAGCGGACAGCGGACAGCGGACAGCGGACAGCGAACAGCGGACAGCGGACATCGAACATCCAAGTCCGGGCCAAAGAAATAGGGGCGAGCCGTTGCCGGCTCGCCCCTGAATTGGTTTTGGCTGGGATTAGCTCCGTCCGTGACCGCCGCCTCGGTCACCGCGATCTCTGCGTGGCCCACGGTCGCCCCCACGGTCGCCCCCGCGGCGCTCGCCGCCACCTCCGCGTTGGTCTCCACGATCGCCGCGAGGCTCATCGCTGCTGCTGCCGCTGCGAGGTTCGCCGGTGTCGCCATGCCCGGCCTGATCACCGCGCTCACCCACCGGAGCGCCCTCGATCGGAGCGCCTTCTGCAGCGGGTGTGCCACCCATCGCCTGGTCGCGCTCGGCCATGGCGGCCCGGCGCGAGAGGCGCACGCGGCCCTTTTCATCCACGCCCAAGCACTTGACCCAGATCTCGTCGCCCATCTTGACGATGTCCTCGACCTGCTTGACACGGAAGTTGGCCAGCTCACTTACGTGGACCAAGCCATCCTTGCCCGGCAGGAACTCGACGAACGCGCCAAACTCCTTGATGGTGACGACTCTGCCGCGGTAGATCTTGTTGATCTCGGCTTCGGCAGTCATGCCCATGATCGCGTCGCGGGCAATCTTCATGCCCTCCTCGGCGACCGAATAAATATTCACTGTGCCATCGTCTTCGATATTGATTTCGCAACCAGATTCTTCGACGAGCTTCTTGATGTTCTTGCCGCCAGGCCCGATCAGCAACCCGATCTTCTCGGGATTGATCTTGATCGTCTCGATGCGCGGCGCGTATTTGCTCAATTCCTTGCGCGGCTCAGCCAGAACCTTGGCCATTTCCGCCAGCACGTGCATGCGCGCCACGCGCGCCTTCTCGATCGTCTCGGCCATCATGCTCAGCGGAATGCCGCGCAGCTTCAAGTCGAGTTGAAAACCGGTGATGCCCTTTTCCGTCCCGGCGATTTTGCAGTCCATGTCGCAGAAGGCGTCTTCCCAACCGATGATGTCGGTCAGCAATTTATACTGCGTAATCTTGTCCTGCTCATCGTGCTCGGTGCATAGGCCGATGCTGATTCCGCCCACTGGACGGGTCATCGGCACGCCCGCGTCCATTAGTGCCAGGCAACCGCCGCAAACCGAGGCCATCGAGGACGAGCCGTTGGACTCCATGATCTCGCTGGTGATGCGAATGGAATAGGGATACGTGTTCAGCGGCACCATCGGTTCCAGCGAACGCTCAGCCAGGGCCCCGTGGCCAATCTCGCGCCGGCCGGGACCGCTGATGCGCCCGGTCTCACCGACGGAAAAGTTCGGGAAGCTGTAATGTAGAATGAACTTCTTTTCGCTGGCTCCGCCCGTGTAAGAATCGAACTCCTGCGCATCTTCGCCAGTGCCCAGCGTGCATGCCGTGACGGCTTGTGTTTCCCCGCGCTGGAACAGCGCCGAGCCGTGCGCGCGCGGCAATAATCCGACTTCGCCGCAGATTGGCCGGACGGTTTCAAAGTCGCGTCCGTCCAGGCGCTTGCCATGATTCATGATCAGGCCGCGAACAGCTTCCTTCTGGATGTAGTAAAACGCGTCTTTAAGAACAAACTCGGTCACCTTCTCCTCGCCAAATTTCTCGACCAGCTTCTTGCCGATTTCTTCGGTGATGGCCGCCACCGCGGACTCGCGGGCCAGCTTCGCCACGGTAAGCAAGGCTGTGACGATGCGGTCCCCCGCCAATGCCTTGGCTTCCTTCAGGATTTCCTCGGGGACGATGTTGAGCGTGATCTGGCGTTTAGGTTTGCCAACGCGCGCGGCGAGATCTTTCTGGGCCGCAATCACAGGCTGAATCGCCTCGTGGCCAAATTTAAGCGCGGCGTTGAAGTCGGCCTCGGTGATCTCCTTAGCCGAGCCTTCATACATGACCATGTCAGCTTGATTGCCGACATAGACGAGGTCCAAATCGCTTTCGAGCATCTGGGCGTGCGTGGGGTTGGCGATAAACGCGCCATTGACCCGGCCGACACGGACGGCGCCCAGCGGTCCGGCCCAGGGAATGTCGCTGACCATCAGCGCCGCGGAAGCGCCCAAAAGTGCCAGCATATCGGAGTCGTTCTCGCCATCCGCGCTGAGCACGATGCACTGGACCTGCACTTCGTTATACCAACCCTTCGGAAAGAGGGGCCGGATTGGCCGGTCAGTGAGGCGTGAGGTGAGTATCTCCTTTTCCGTCGGACGACCCTCGCGTTTGAAGTAGCCGCCAGGGAATTTGCCCGCCGCCGAGGCCCGTTCACGGTAGTCCACGGTGAGCGGAAAGAAATCCTGGCCCGGTTTAGCCTTGGTGGCCGCGACGGCGGCAACAATGACAATCGTCTCGCCTAGTTGGACGGTTACGGCGCCGTCAGCCTGCTTGGCTATTTTCCCCGTTTCAATAATGATCTGTTTGTCCCCTAAGAGGACGCTGATTTTCTCTGACATAGTGTTTACTCATCCGTCGCCACCGAGAAACTTCATTCAGCTCCGAAAGGGATTCGGAGCTGAATGAAATTGCCCAGGGTAACGGAGCTTTCTCTTACGCGAAGGTTAAGCAAAAAACCGAGCCGTTCGCGTTTGCCGGCCCGATTAAATCAAAATCCACCAAGACCCGGCGCCCGAGTCGTGACTCTACCCGGCACAGGCGCCTCGCCCGCAGCTACTTGCGCAGCTTGAGCTTCTTGGTGACTGTCTGGTAGCGGCTGACGTCAACAATCTGGAGATAATCCAGCAGACGGCGACGCTGCCCGACCATTACCAGAAGCCCGCGGCGGGAACTGTGGTCTTTTTTGAATTTCTGCAGGTGGTCAGTCAGATGGTTGATGCGCTGCGTGAGCAAGGCAATCTGCACATCCGCCGAACCGGTATCCCGCTCGTGGATTTTGAAATCATCAATCGTTTTCGCTTTCGCTTCCATACACGTTCTACTCAATCTAATTCACTCTTTTATTATATAACGGTTCAATGTAGGTTTCAGGACCAATGGTGTAAAGCACTTTCCGTTACTCGAAAAAATCTCTACCCTGAACGGGTGCCTCTCAATTAGCCCGGGTCTGGTCAGTCAAGCTTGTGATGCAGGAATCGTTTCCGATTTTCGATAGACCATCCCCTGGAAAAGAGCGACGATGTCACCCTGGTCATCTTTTATCTCCACGGCATAAGAGCCGAGTTTGTGATTCCTGGACACTTCCCGAGCCTCGGCCCATAAAGTGCCGGTCCGGGCAGCTTTCATGAACGTGATGTTCACGTTAATGGCGACGGCGACGGTTCCATGTGAGTTCGAGGCGGCCGCAAACGCGAAATCCGCCAACGTGAAGATGGCTCCGCCCTGAACGGTGCCGTGCCCATTCAAGTGGTGCGGATGCAAAGTCATTTTAGCCCGGGCCTGACCGGACGACACCGCCAGCAACTCGATCGTGGACCGCTCGGCAAATCGGTCGTTTCGCATGTAACGCTCGATATGTTCCATGCCAGCGGCGGGATGCGCAGCGGGCAGTTGGGGTTCCTGGCTCATGATTGATTCACTTGCTTCCGACTGCTGCCTGGCTGGCCCGTCCGATCAGAAAAGCCTTCTGGTTTCCCTCAAAGAACGCTTCTGCGAAGCCGGCGCGCAATGACGTGATCCATTGTTCTTGGGCCATTGGCAAATGGGCGCTCAGCGCGCCGAGCAGCGCCACGTTCAGACTCTTCTTGTTCGGCAACCGGTCCACGCTCACCGCATCGGGCGTGATCACAACTCCCCCGGGGCGCAATAGATGCCGGTGCGGCTCCACCTGGGTGGGCTCAAGCACAAGCAGAAAATCCGCTTCGCCGGTCGGCACCATCGGGCTGAAGACGCGACCACCAAAACGCACGTCGCCGGTCACCGAACCGCCACGCTGGCTCATGCCTTTGATCTCGCTCTTCTTCACATCATAACCTGCCCGGAGCGCGACATCGGCAAGGATATCGGTGCCTTTGAGAACGCCCTGGCCGCCGATGCCGGCCACCACGATATTTGTCACTTTTTTCATTGGGGAAGTGGAGTAACGGAGGGTTTGATTACCGGGATGAGTGCAATGCGGCAGGGGCCGTGGAGTTCAGGTCTGGGCGGGACCGGGAGTCGGTGCGGCGGGGCATTCGCAGCCTGCGTCACGGTCTTCGTATTGCTTGAGCTGCTTGGCGATCAGGATGCAGGGCCGACGCGCGATGATCACCGCCAGTTCGTTGCTGTTGAGACATTCCGTCAACAGACGGTCGAAGTCATCCGTGCCGAAACGCGGTTCGATCAAATGCACCCGCCGGATGCCAAGCGACCGGACCAGGTCTTCGATCACCAGTTTGCGGGCTGGCTGGTGGTCCAACTTGCGGCCTGTGCCGGGGTGTTCCTGATGGCCCGTCATCGCAGTTGTGGAATTGTCGAGGATGATCAGAACGTGTCCGTTTGGCGGCGGGTTATAGACCATCTCGATCAGCCCGTTGATGCCGCTATGCACGAACGTGCTGTCGCCGATCACGCTCACCACCCGCCGGGCCTGGTCAGCGGGCAGGACATGCCGCAAGCCCAAGCCAACGCCCAGGCTGGCCCCCATGCAAACACAGGAGTCGATTGCCTCGAAAGGCTCGAGCACCCCCAGCGTGTAGCAGCCAATGTCGCCAGCCACGATGCAGTCTTGCTTGCGCAGCGACTCGAAGACAATGCGGTACTGACAGGCATCGCAAAGCTGTGGCGGTTTTCCAGGCGGTTTGGCCGGCTCCGGGCTCAGGTCGTTGTTGAGAATACGGCGAGCACGCGGCACATCCAGTTCGCCAAAGCGATACATGTCCGCCTTGCCGTCCACCGGAATGCTGGCGGCGCGAATGGCATCGACCAGGTATGGGTCGCCTTCCTCGATTACCAGGCAGCGCCCGACGTTCTTGGCAAACTGCGCGATCTTCTTCATCGGCAACGGATAGGTGAACCCGAGCTTGAGCACCCGGGCATCCGGCGCGGCTTCGCGGGCGTGCATGAAGGAAATGCCCGATGTTATGATGCCGAGCGCATTGCCACCTTGCACAATGTGGTTCAATTGACAGGTCTCGTTCCACTCCGCCATCTCGGCGAGTTTCTGCCGCAACCGCCGGTGGGCGGGCCGGGCGTAAGCCGGGATCATCACGCGCCCGCGGATGTCACGCTCGAAGCTCGGCACCCTGGGCGTCCCGATGATCTCGCGGGGCTTCACCACCGTGTAACTGTGGCAGACACGCGTGGTCACGCGGAACAGCACCGGGATCTTCCACCGCTCCGAGATTTCAATCGCGGCAAACATGAAATCGTACGCTTCCTGTGAATCAGAAGGCTCGAGCATCGGGATGCCGGCCGCGACCGCGTAACGCCGATTGTCCTGCTCGTTCTGACTGGAAGCCATGCCCGGGTCATCGGCGGACACAACAATCAGTGCGCCGGTCACGCCGGTATAGGCCGCCGTAAAAAGCGGGTCCGACGCGACGTTAAGCCCCACGTGTTTCATCGTGCATAGCGCCCGCGCTCCGCCAAAGGCCGCGCCGATGGTGACTTCCAGCGCCACCTTCTCGTTCGGAGACCATTGGGCGCGCCCGCCGAGTTCGGAAAAGTATTCGAGGATTTCGGTGGACGGGGTGCCGGGGTAACCCGCTCCCAAGGCAACGCCGGCGTGCCGGGCCGCCAGCGCAATGGCTTCATCGCCGCTTAACAACAATCGGTTTGACTCATTCATTCAAAAAATGCGAGCCAGCATATAGGCACTTTGCGGCTGCTTGGAAACCAAATTCGGTGTTTGAATTCAGCCGCTCGTCAAACACGCACCTGAAGAGAGCAGTTCAACCACAGATGGAAACAGGTTTATTAATTTAACGGCCGGATTCAGGAGTGCGCATCTTAGATGTTTCGGAGCGCGGACAGGGGCGCAAGACAGAATTGGTCGAAGCCTGCGATTTCAT
>JBAXTC010001100.1:0-2067 GCA_037130375.1 Verrucomicrobiota bacterium
GGGACGAGCGAGCCAAGCCAGCGGAGGGGCAGCGGAGCCGGGTGAATCCGAATGGCGTGCGCAGGTTCCAAAAGAAGCCCCGCGCAGCGGTCGCGATTTTTTGCAAAGAGCGAGCGATGCTTTGGAGCGCGGACATTTTTGTCCGCCAGTTCGAGCGGTTTTTCAGTCGCCCGAACGAGCGCCAGTTTGGAAAGTCCTGCGAACCGGCAGGCTGGAGATTCCGGCCAGAAACGGCACGGACAAGTAACAGAAGCAACCGACATGAAAACGACCCTTGAACTCAATACGGCGATTCTGGAAATCATCAAGCCGGCGTGTAGCAGCGGGCTTTGGGGCTTGCGCCAGAGCAAGATCACAGTGCCGGCGTGCGACCCGGACCATGCGTTGTTCCACATACGCATCGCAGCGGAAGGGCCTCGGGAGTTTCTGCCGCTGGCGGTGGCGCAGGCGGGCCAGTCCATTCCCGGCAACCCGTATGATCTCATCGCCCGGGTGGCGCTGAGTCTGCAGGATTTCACGCTGCCGTTTCCCGCGCTGCATCCGGACGCGCATGGGTTTTCCCATGATTGCCTGGTGAAGGGTGTCCTCGGCGTGGTGGAACCGCGGGTGTTTGTCGAGCAGTTGACGGCGCAGGCACCGCTCGGCGCACCCCTGCGGCGCGAGGGACTGGCGGAGTGGCTGGTGAGGGAACTCACGCCGCCAGTGCAGGATTTCGTCGCTGCCGCCGTGCGGGACCACACGTTCGAGCAGGTGCGGGGCGGCGCGCCACTGCCCAGTGGCCGGTGGGCGGCGCTGCTGGCACCGTTGCTCGATCGGTTTGGCCTGCGCCCGAGCGGCCTGGTGGTGACTTGGGAGAGCGCGGAGGCGCGCCGGGCCGAGCAGGCAGAACAGGCGCACGCGGCGCAGAAACAGCAGCGACAGCAAGCTGACGAAGCCGACCGCTTGGGCGTGGAGCAGGCCCGGCGCGAGCAGGCAATGGTGGTGGAACTGGCCCGGATTGATGCCGAAAAGCAGCGCGCGTTGCGGGATGTGGCGTTGGCCGGGCACGCGGGCGATGAGCAACGGCAACGGTTGGAGGAGGAATACCGCCAACGGCGCCTCCTGGCCGAGCAGAAGTATCGCGAAGCGCAACTGACTGGAGAAAAGCAGCTCCAGGCTCTGAAGCAGGCGTTGGAGCGTGAGGCGATGGACCACGAACTGGCACTGCTGCGGGCGCGGGCGGCGTTCGAGGACGAGCGGAAAGAGAAGGCTGAGGCCAGGGTGAAGGCGGCAACTGACGGTGCCGGGATGGCCCGGTTGGAGCGCGAGCGGGCGGAGCTGGCCCGCCAGCAGGCGGAGGAGGAACTGCAAGAGGCGGTGGCCCGGCGCAAGCATCTCGAACAAGTCCAGACTAAGGAGTCGGACCACCTTGCCCGGCTGGAAGGCGTGTTGGAACAAGTGATGAAGATGTTTACCAGTGGTATTCTGGAGAAACTCTTGAGTCCAAAAACCGCTGAGTCTTATGACGCCGCCGGGTGGGTGACCAAGATGGGGGTGAGCGCGCAGAACCTTAAGGATCTGGGCATTCCGACGCACCAGCAGTTTATCGAGCGGTTCCAGGCGGGCACGGTGCAGGTCCGCAAGGCCAATCTGGGCCGGCGCAATTTCGCGACCCGCGATATCAAGGCCGGTCCGGTGGAAAATGTGGCGGTGGACACACTCCCCATCTTCGAGCGCGTGGATTTCGAGTTCACCAGTCCGCGGGCGGGCTATGTCACGATCATTAACCCCGGCACCAGCGGCGCTTTCTCGCTTCATGCGCCCAACGGCTATCGCTCGGCGCCGCGCGTCGAGGCCGGCCGCACCTATTGTGTCCCCGGCCCGGAAATTCTACCGCGCAACGAGTTGGCGAAAAACGGTCTCGACTATTACGAAGGCGGTCCCAAAGGCTGGGAATACCTGGTGGTGATCGTCTCGGACGAACCGCTGGTGGACGCGGCCACGGTCGCCCGGTCCAGTGCCAAGGCACCCATCGTGGAGCTTTCCGCGCAGGATTTGGAGGGTATCACGCAGCGTCTTGACCAGTTG
>JBAXTC010001101.1:0-2066 GCA_037130375.1 Verrucomicrobiota bacterium
TCCGATTTCAGCATTTCAGCTTGTCAGCGTTTCAGCTTTTGTTCTGCATGTTAGCTTACATCGACCCGGGTTCTGGCCTGATGCTATTACAGATCATAGCTGCCGCCTTCTGCGGATTCATGCTGTCATTGAAGAGGGTCAGAATGTGGATTGTGGGGCTGTTTCGGCGGGGTAAGAAGTGAGCGGAGACGTCGTGCAGCGGAGCCAGGCGACGACCTTTCCGACATTTCGCGATCCCGATGGCTATTGCCTGTCGGTGGGGGAGCGCATCGTCCGAGTCGTGCATCCCGAAGCTGCGGAGCGCGTTCGGACCCTGATTAAGTCGGATTTCGTCAGCCAACTGGTTTCTGAGGGTAAGATGCCTTCGACCCGAATCCTCGCAGGCGAGGAGTTGGCTGAATTGCGTGAAGTATGGCCGGCGGGAAGTGTGATCGAGAACGGTGCGCTCGTCTTGGAACATCAGCGAATCGGGTTTGCGTCATATCCGCACGAATGGAGCGCGGAGATGCTGTATGCGGCGGGAGAACTCACGCTCGAGATTCAGCTTCGAGCGTTGGACGCAGGGCTGACGCTGAAGGATGCGACGCCGAGCAATGTCCTCTTTGAGGGCTCGCAGCCGGTGTTCGTTGACCTGCCATCCTTGACGTCGCGACCGGGCGGAATCGCCGTCTGGCCAGCCTATGCCCAATTCGTTCGGACATTCCTGCTGCCGTTGCTGCGGTACCGCAAACAAGGTGTATCGCCGCACAAATTGTTCCTGGGCTGTCGGGATGGCTTGGAACCGGAAGAGGTTTATCGCGAGCTCAGCCTGCTAGCGCGAGTGAGCCCGTTAGCGCTGCACTATGTGTCCGTGCCGACCTGGCTCGGCCGCTCGCACAAGGCCGAAGAAGTGTCCCCGCAAACGACTCGGCGTTACGATGGCGAACAAGCCCAGGCGATTGCGCAGATGTTGGTAAAGGGGCTGCGACGGGCGTTCGCCAGGCTACAACCGAAGGCGGGGAGGAAATCGGCGTGGTCTGATTACATGTTAACGAGCAGCTATGGCCATGAGTCGTTCGAGGCCAAGACAGCGTTCGTCAAGGAGTCGCTTGCGGCGTTCACCGCTCGAACGGTCTTGGACGTTGGCTGCAATACCGGGCATTTTTCCCGGCTGGCTGCGACAGCGGGTGCCAAGGTGGTTGGGCTGGACTACGACCCTGCTGTGATTGGCGGCCTGTTCCGCCGCAGCCGGGAAGAGCATCTTTCCGTTCTGCCACTGGTGATGAACTTCGCCCGGCCCAGCCCGCCGCTTGGCTGGCGCAATCGCGAGCAGACGAGCTTTGGGGCGCGGGCGGAAGGGCGGTTCGAGGTCGCGCTGATGCTGGCTGTCGTCCACCACTTGACCGTAACCGACGGGGTGCCACTGCCGGACGTGTTCGATCTCATTGCCAGCCTGGTCACGAAAGGCATCATTGTGGAATACGTGCCGCCGGAAGACCCAATGTTCCAAAAGCTCATCCGCAACAAAGAGCACTTGATTCCGCGGCTCGGTCAAGCGCAGTTCGAGGCGGGATTTGCCCCCTGGTTCATCGAGCAACGACGGCTGGCGCTGCCCCAATCCGGGCGAGTATTGTACCAATTGGCCAAACGCTCCTGATAATTGCATTTCAGCCTCCCGCGCCCCGCGAAGTCCCGTCCATTACAAGAGGGAAGAGAGCCGAACCCCTCTCCTCTCTTCCATCTGCTCTCTCCCGGATGCCCCCTCTCTTCGCTCTCCTATCCTCGATGTCCCTATCGTGATGCGAGACCAACGAGACCAACGCCGCACTTGCCTTCCCGGAGCAGCAGGCGTAGGATTACTTTGAAATGAGTCTCGCCGAAATCGAAGCTGAACTTGGGAAATTGAGCCCAGATGAGTTGCGCAGGCTACCGCACCCACCATGACTCGCAAATTGTGGAGGTGCTGCGTTGCTGGGATGGTCGCCGTGAATCCGACCCCGTTTTATAGTCCCGTGGTCCGTCGTCCGATCTCGTCGAGGTAGGGACACGGGTCGCCCCGTGCCCCCCTCACAGATCCCGGCGGGCGG
>JBAXTC010001102.1:0-2062 GCA_037130375.1 Verrucomicrobiota bacterium
TTTTTTGCCTACGGCCTGGGCAACAGCTTGTTCCTCCCCTTCCGTTTCGGCGCGGCCACGGTGTTGTTCCCGGCCAAACCCACCCCGGCGGACATCTTCCGCGTCATCGCCACCCAGCGGCCCACGGTGTTCTTTGGTGTTCCAGCGCTCTACAGCATGCTGGTCAAGACGTTCGAGGCCGCTGCCAGTTTGGATTCGCTGCGGCTCTGTGTCTCAGCACGCGCGGCGGATCAACTCCACCACCTGCGGCGATCCGACCAGGTAGCCTACGCGCAGACCCGCCAAACCGTACATCTTCGAGAAGGTGCGCAACACGATCAGGTTCGGATACCGGTCCATCAAAGGCATGCCACCGGGGGCGTCGTCCCGTCCGACAATCGGCACTATTCATAACAAATGCTAAAGATCATGAACCACTTTCCAACAGTCTCTTTCTCTCCCCCATCACAGTCCGCACCCGGCTCAATTCCACCCAGCTCACTGCCTGCCTCGCTCGGGTTTCATACCCCATATCCAGCCGGTCTGCAATCCATCACTCTATGCGATGGGTCGGCGGTTCCAAATAACCCCATTTGCCCCGTGGGAGCGGCGCCGAGACGCAAGACAGCGGGGGGACGCTGAGGGCAAAGGGCAATAGCGGGCGACCGTGCAGAGTGTGCCGGAAGGCGGGGGATTGGATTGTCAACGGAACCAACTCCAGTGTCACCGGACCCAGTTGGTCGAGTGAACTATGCAACGGAGGCTGGAGCGTGGCCACCGCCGTGCGCGCGGGGACGACGCGGTGCGGCAGCGGCGGCGCGAGGGGTGGGGGGCAGCTAAATGTCTTTGGCATGCGTGAGACCGAGCCAATGCCTTTCGGGAATTCCCGAGAATCCCTTTGGGATTGCAGGTTCGAGAGGCCGCTAGCAGGTCAAATCCGAAGGTCGAAGGCCGAAAGAAGGCCGAATCTCTAAGCGCGCTCGGCATTGGGTTTCGGATTTCAGATTTCGGATTTGTGATGTGGAACGTCGCCACAAGCCAGTTTGTGTCCGCAAAGGCTATTCGGGTGCCAGGCATGATTCCCATTGTTCATTTGTGATTACAGGGCGATCAGGCTCGCCCAATACATGGCCCCAGTCCTTTGGGGTGCCACGGTTTTCAATAGCCTGGTCCAGAAGTTCAGTTATCTTTTCGCCCACCTTGCAACCTAAAGCCCGCTCAAGCGCCTTTCTGGGTAACTTTGATCTAAAGGACAATACGTGTGTCATACAGAAAAAGTAGTACACTTCCCTCTACTTGTCAAGCCTTATCCCGTATGAACCCGGGGCGGGTGCGCATCTTAGATGTTTCGAGCAGAGATACCATCGAAGAATGGAGCGCGGACATTTTTGTCAAATGCCGCTAGGATTTGATTCCCAAGAATACCCACAAAACCGGTCCAAGCCTTTGTACCGGAGGGACATGCGAGAATAGCCAAACGTTTGAACACGTTGGGAACCAGCGCCCGCAGCACGATAAGTCCTGAAAGGACGACTGACCGATCTCGCAGGGGTTCAGCCGTCCCTGTCGGGACTTATGCACCTCTAGACCCGCGCACCCAACGTTTAAACGTTGGGCTATTGTCGGCCCATCCCTCCGGGATGAGGAGGGTCAAATCCGAAGGTCGAAGGCCGAAAGAAGGCCGAATCTCTAAGGGCGCTCGGCATTGGGTTTCGGATTTCAGATTTCGGATTTCAGATTTCAGATTTCGGCCCTCGGACTTCAAAGCTACCCATGCTACCCATACATGGCCAACTCTGAGCAGGCTCCGGGTCGCTATTGCCGTTTTTACGCTCATTGGTTAGCCTGCGTCTATGGCTCCGGTCAAATTATCAGTTTCAGGGACGCTCGCGACCCTCCGCCTCAGTAAGGCCGCCGCTTAAGAATACACTGCTGAATAATGAGAAGAACATTGGCTTGCCTGTTTGCCCTCCCGCTCCTGTGCCCATTACTGGCCGCCTATGCCCAGGACTACAGTGATTTCACTTGCGTGACGAATGGCTCCGCCATCACCATCACGGGCTACACTGGCCCCGGGGGTGCG
>JBAXTC010001103.1:0-2061 GCA_037130375.1 Verrucomicrobiota bacterium
TGATGGAGTGATGGAGTGATGGAGTGATGGAGTGATGGAGTGATGGAGTGATGGATACCACCACTCCATCACTCCAATGCTCCACCACTCCAATGCTCCATTGCTTTCGATCACTCATGGTTCAGTTTCAGTATATGCGGAGGTTATCCACCATCACGCAGCGGCGGACGCGACAAAAGGTTTTTGGATTGGTCACCCCTTCGCCGGTGGGTGTGGCGATGGAGTAGCTCAGGTAGCCTTCGCCGCCGAGGCCAAGACCGGCCATGCATGGGCCATTCTTAATGAAGAGGGTCGTGTCCAGGGCGCGCGCCATCGCGGTCATGTGCTCAACGTCGTGCGAGTGGATGATGGCCGTATGCTTGTAATTATGCTCCGCAGCCAGGGCGGCTTCGATGCCTTCTTCGACCGTCTTCACCCGCACAATGGGGACGAACGGCATCATCTGTTCTTCCTTTACAAAAACGTGGTCCCTCGCGGTCTCCGCAAAGAGCAGCTCCGTCTTGTCGCGCACATTCGCGCCCGCGGCCTTGGCCAGCACGGTTGCGTCCTTGCCGATCAAGGACTTGTTGACGACCGGTTCCGGGCAGCCTGCGCCCTGGCCCTCTTTGAAAGTGAAAGCTTCCTTGGTGAGCCGCTCCAACTGGGCGGCATTTAGCCGGACGGCACCCGCTTGCTCCAGCTCGGCCATGAGTTCGTCGGCGACTGTCTCGAGCACGAAGATCTCTTTCTCACCGATGCAAAGCAAATTATTGTCGTATGCCGCGCCCTGAATGATGCATTTGGCCGCGCGCTTCATGCAGGCGGTAGCAGCCACTAGTGCCGGCGGGTTGCCGGGGCCGGCACAAATGGCCCGCTTGCCGATCTGCGCGGCTGCCTTCACAACGGCCGGACCACCCGTCACACAGAGCAGCCGCACCGCTTCGTGCGTGCAAATCGTTCTGAAGGAGTCGAGTGTCGGCCGTTCGATTATCGTGACGATGTTTTCGATGCCGATTTCCCGTTCAATGGCCTGATTGTATTCGCGCACTGCCATGGCGGCGCAGTTTGCCGCGGAAGGGTGAGCGTTGAAAACAACGGCGTTCCCGGCGGCCACGATATTGATGATGTTGCCGCTCAACGTCGGAACGGAATGGGTGGAGGGGGTGATGGCGGCAACGACGCCAAAGGGAGTGTACTCTTCCAGTGTAATGCCGTGGTCGCCGCTCCGGCCATCCGGATGCAGCCACTCGACGCCAGGCACCAGCTTGATGATCTTCAGCTTCTCGATCTTGTGATCAAGCCGGCCAATCTTGGTTTCTGCCAGCTCAATCCTGCCCCATTCGACAGCATTGGCTTCGGCCAAAGTCTTGACTATTTCGACGACCTTTGCGCGGGCGGCGACGCCTTTTTTTCGGAGTTGCAGGAAGGCGGCGTGCGCCGCGGCGCAGGCTTCGTTGGCGTCCTGGAAGACACCGTGCTTGCCGCGGCCAAGGTTGGCGCTGCCGCTGCAGCCGCAGGATTCAATCGGCGGGGCAGGGGAGGGAGCGGGAGGATGGCCAAGCCGGCTGAGCACTTCAGCTACCACATCACGGATTAGAGATTCATTGATGGTGCTCATGGCGGTGGAAAACCAAGGGACAAATGACAAATGTCGAATGACCAAATCTGAAGGAAGTCCGAATGGCCGGGTGGTTCATGATCGGGGTTCGATGGCTTAGGTTCTGGCGCTGTAAATCTCTTTGCCCAGCACATCCACGGTGTCAATGATGCCGATGATGACCGCATCGACTGGGGCGTCCTTGAGGTTCGGCGCCAGGCGCGCCGAGCTGCCATGGCAGAACATCACCATTTCACCGATCCCGGCCCCGACGCTGTCAATGGCGATGATAGTATTTGCGCCAGAGCGCAATTTCGTGGGGTCCTTCTCATCGACTAGTTGCGGGCGCAGCAGCAGTAGTTTGCAGCCACTAATTGTCGCGTCCTTTTTGGTCGCAACGACCGAACCTTCGACTCGGGCGAGGAACATAGGCGTGATGCGTGATGCGTGATGCGTGATGCGTGATGCGTGATGCGTGATGCGTG
>JBAXTC010001104.1:0-2058 GCA_037130375.1 Verrucomicrobiota bacterium
CCGCCGGCAAAAGCCCGCTTCCGCACCGGCCTGCCATACCCCCTTCACCTGTGTGCGCTTGCCCAACTCACATTTTCCGGTCAGAAAAAAGTTGCCATCCGGCATCCAGTGGTGGATAGTTTGTGCATAAGGTATTTAATCGAATAGAAAAAGAATAACTTTGCTGTCGAGACTACGGGCGGGACGCGGAAAGCGGTTTGCCGGCTGGGTGTTCTCGACAAGAATAGCCAGACAATACTATGAAAATCGCAGTTTCTTTAGGTTGCATTCCTGTCCTCTTAGCCATCGCTCTCGGTTCGGTTCAAAGTCAGGGAGCAGACACAAGAGTGCCCACCATCAGTGTGGCAAAAACGGAAGCCAGCAGCGTGGCCGGCTGGCAACCCGCCATGGGAGAAGGCCTGGCCCAGATGATCATCACGGAGATGGCCAATCTGCCCAACTTCAAGGTGTTGGAATCAGTGGCCCTGGAAGACCTGCGGGCCGAACGCGCGCTGGGTGAAAGCGGCGAGGTGGCTCAGTCCGAAAGCGTGAAGAAGGGTCAATGGAAAGGCGCCGACTACACCTTCAAGAGCACGGTCACACGCTTTGGTTCCAAGGACAGCAGTTTTGGCGGGGGTGGCATACCGGTGCCAACGCCGTTCGGAATTGGGGGCGGCCACTTCGCAGTCAAGAAAAGTGAAAACGAGGTCCAGATCGATTGGCGCATCATCGATAACACATCCCGCGAGATTGTATCCGGGGCCACCGGACGGGCCGTCGGCGTCGAGAAAGGCACGGGCTTCAACTTCGGCGCTTTGGGCGGAAGCGGTTTTAGCAACAGCCGCGAGTTCATGGATAGCGCGCTGGGCAAGGCGACCATGAAGGCCCTGGCCCAGATCGTTGATAGAGTCAAGACTCTTAACGTGGGACCAGGCGCTCGGACCCTTAACAACCAGGCCGAGGCGGCACAAAACGCTGCCGCCATCCGCAATGTCAAGGGAGTGGTGAAAATGGTGGATGGCCCGGAAATCTGGGTGTCTCTGGGCGCCGGCAATGGCTTCGGCAAGGGCGACAAGATCAAAATCTATCAGCCGGTCGAGAAAAAGAACAAAAAAGGCGAGGTCGTCGCCACCACCTACGAGCCCGTGGCCGAGATCATCCTGACGAAGGTCCAAAAAGACAAGAGCATGGGTACCTACACCGGCTCGGCCAAGATCGAGGAAGATTTTGTGGCGGCGGACGCGGCGGCTGACATCGAGAAGATCGAATAGCCGGGGTCGGCAACTGGAAGAGAAGGAGCGCCACCCCGCGACGATCTGCGAACTCGAAGATCAATATAGCGATGCATCGCAGATGGAATTTATCATACTCAAAAGATGTTTAGTTGCCTTGACATCGGGCAGCGGGTTGCTAGATTCGACGCCGTTGGCCGGCGGAGAGCAATACTTGGCTGTCCGGCCCTGGGCCGCTCATGAACATCATTGCGAACGTTTTTAAGTCGTCACTCGGGAAGAAGTACGTCATGGCCGTGACGGGCTTTGTCCTGTTCCTGTTTGTGATTGGGCATTTGGTTGGCAACCTGCAGATCTTTCTCGGGCAGGAAGCCATTAATCGCTACGGCTACTTCCTGCAATCCAATCCCGAGCTGATCTGGCCCGCGCGGCTGAGCCTGCTGCTGATGGTTGCTTTGCACGTTTGGTCGGCGATGCAGCTTTCGCTCGAAAACAATGCGGCGCGGCCGGTGGGCTATTCGGTCTATCAACCGGTGGGATCCAGCTACGCCTCCCGGACGATGTTGCTGGGCGGAAGCATTGTCTTTGTGTTCATCGTTTATCATCTGCTGCACTACACTGCTGATGTGCAGTATCTCAATTTTACGGGGCGGGACTTTCGCGCCTTTATGGAGCAGCTTCCCGGGCAGGTTCCGTCCGAGCGGCACGACATTTTCAAGATGATGGTGGTGGGCTTCAGCAAGTGGTGGGTCTCGGCCTTTTATGTGTTGGGTTTGGCGCTCCTGTGCCTGCACCTCAGCCACGGCGCGAGCAGCATGTTCCAATCGCTGGGCTGGAAGAACGAGGC
>JBAXTC010001105.1:0-2050 GCA_037130375.1 Verrucomicrobiota bacterium
GCGCATGAGTTGGGCCGGGGTTTCCCGTCGCCGCCGGGCCGCGCGCCGGTAGTATGTTCGACGTTGGAAGTTCGCCTTTCCGACTCACTCCTTGTTCCATTCGCTTGCATCTGTGGACCCCGGCGACCCCTCACCACTTTAACACTGGCAACCCGATGACGAGGTATTTAAACAAACAACCGGCCCTAAAGTGAACCTCAGATCATTCGTTTGCTTGTGAAAGAATGAACCGCTCGATTCCAGGATCAATGAAGAAACCCGCTTCGGCAAGGTTCGAAAGCGGAGAGGTGTTACTGACGGCGCGCATGAGCCACGTCTTCCAGAGCCTCGGTCATGCCGTATTGGCGGGGAATGCCGCGCTCCGCCAGCGCCACGCCGAAGGCGTAGCGGTCCAAAGCCGCCATTTGCGCGCCCTGTCCGAGGCTCAGCCAGCCCTTGGCATAGTAGCGGCAGGCCATCTCGATCTGCATATCCCGCTCCCGTTCGCCCGGTTGCAGAGGGAGACTGGCCAAGGCTTGCTCGTCAAGTTCCAAAGTGATGCTCATAGCAGAATAATACGCCGATTTCTCAGCCCGGCAAGCCAGAGAAGAGGTCAACTCATGGATTATTCCAGCAAACAAGACGAGTGGTCCAAACAAGTGCCCTCACCCACTGGCTGGCATCAATCCTTTCGCAGTTGGCAGCAATGGCCTGATCGATATCCTCGCCTTCAGCGGCAGTCAGGCAGCCGAACGAACGCTCCAAATGGTCCTGGGCATTTGAGGCTTTTGGAGGTGCCCACTTGCAGGCGGGCAATCCACTTGATGGGCAGGGTCGTTTCCTTCCTCACCCGTGCTGCCATCGCCAGCCGGGCAGTTGCCGCTTGCAAATTCACCATAAACCGGTGAATATCCTTCCGTGATCCGGCGCCATATTCAAGATTCTGTCCGACGGGCCATGACGGATACCCCGGTCGTGCTGCTCAACGGCGCGCGTCAGACCGGCAAGACCACCCTGGCCCAAGCCCTGGCCGCCGGGTCGGGAGCCCAGTACTTTACCTTCGATGACTTGGCCACGCTCGCCCTCGCTGCGGGTGACCCGTCTGGTTTCATCCGCAATCTCACCGGGCCCGTCGTCCTCGACGAAATCCAGAAGGCTCCGAACCTGTTCTCCGCCATTAAGCTGGCAGTGGACAAGGACCGTCAGCCTGGCCGTTTTCTGCTCACCGGCTCGGCGAACGTGCTGACCCTGCCACGCCTCTCCGAATCGTTGGCTGGGCGCATGGAGGTCATTCCGTTGTATCCGTTCTCGGCCGGCGAACTGGTGGGGGCAGCCGAAGGGTTCCTGGCACGGCTCTTCGCGGGCACCATCGCCACATCAAAACGAGCGTCTGCCGGCGGGGACATAGCAGCGCGGCTGACCCGGGGCGGCTACCCGGAAGCTACCCAGCGCGAGGCCGAGGACCGCCGAGGGGCCTGGTTTGCCTCTTATATCTCGACGATCCTCCAGCGCGACGTGCGCGACCTGGCGCGGGTGGACGCCCTGCACACCCTGCCGAACCTGCTGAAGCTGCTGGCCGCCCGCGCGTCCGGGCTGCTGAACCTCGCCGACGTGGGCCGCGACGCCGGGTTGCCGCATACCACGCTGACGCGCTACCTGGCCTTGCTGGAGACCGTCTTTCTGGTGCATCGCCTGCCGGCCTGGTCGCACAACCTGGGCCAGCGCCTCGTCAAAGCCCCCAAGCTGCACCTGGTGGACAGTGGCCTCGCCTGCCACCTGCTCGGCGCCGATGCCCGGCGGTTGTCCGAAGACCGCCCGCTGATGGGACGCCTGCTGGAAAGTTATGTGGTGGGGGAACTCCGCAAACAGGTTTCCTGGGCCGATTCGCGAACGGCGCTCTACTTCTTCCGAACCGCCACCGGCTTGGAGGTGGATGTGGTTTTGGAACAACCCGACGGCTCGGTCGCTGGCATCGAGGTCAAGGCCAGCGCCAGCGTGGGGGCATCGGACTTTGCGGCGCTGAAAACACTGCGGAACCAACTGGGCCAGTTGTTCCGTGCCGGAGTGGTGC
>JBAXTC010001106.1:0-2046 GCA_037130375.1 Verrucomicrobiota bacterium
ATCCAGGCGGAATGGGTTCCGGCGGGCGTTGCCCAGCGACTGGCTGGGTCCAAATCGAAAGCCTTTGCCGGCACCCACTCTGAATCGCCGGGATGAAAGCACGACGCCTGGGAAGCAACCACCGGCACGCTGACTCGACCATCGAGAGTTTGCAGCGGCAAACCGGCGACCGGCCTTTCGACTTCGAGCGCAACAATCGTGTCAATCTCCTGCCGGAACCTTGGCGGAATACTGATCTCGATGGCCCGGTCCGTTCTCTTGAGCCTGAGCGCGCCACCGGTGAGAAGCGTCGCTGACGTAATCTTTGCCCCTGGCGAGGGGATGCGAATCGAACTCTTCCCTCGAGGCCAATCCAGGATATGCAAGTATATGGTCCGATCCCTGTAGGTGCTCACGGCCCATGCGCCTGGCAAATAGGGGCCCCCGCGCGTGGAGTAAATAGTCTCCCCGCAGCGAGCCAGCCACCGGCCCATCTCGCGCAGCCGCTTCGCCTGCCGAGGCTCAATTTCGCCCGAAGGCATCGGCCCAACGTTGAAGAGCAGGTTGCCATCGCCGCCGGCGCAACGGACCAGCACCCCCACGCACTCCTTGAGGGATTTCATACTGTCCCCCGGTTTCCATGACCATTGGTTGCAAATAGTCATGCAGGTTTCCCAAGGGTAGTTGTCCTGAAACCGACCGACCGTCTGTTCTGGTGTATCGAAGTCTCCCCAGCCGCCGCAGCGCTTGTTGATCACCACCTGGGGTTGCATCGCGCGGATCACCGGGAATAATGCCTGGTTGCCCCAGGCTTCCGGCGAGTTGGTGCCCCCCGTGCCGTCGAACCAGAGCTCGTCCACCCGACCGTAATTGCCAAGCAACTCGCGAACCTGCCCGTGGAAATACTCGACATACCGCGCATGGTTGGTTGTAAAAAAATCGGGGTGATGCCAGTCTGGCGGCGAGTAATAAAAGCCCAGAGCCAGACCGGCTTCGTGGCAGGCCTGCGCCAGCTCGGCCACCACGTCGCGTTGAAACGGAGACCGGGTGATCTTGTAGCCGGTCAGCGCGCTGTCGAACATCACAAAGCCATCGTGGTGTTTGGCGGTGAACACGATATATTTCATGCCCGCCCGCTTGGCGATGGCCACCCATTCGCGCGCATTAAACCTGGCCGGGTTGAACTGCAAATAAAGCGCGTCGTAGTCTGCCGCAGGAATGCCGTTGGTGATCGTTTGCGGGAAGTCACGCCGCTCCCCTGCCCGGCTCCAACTGATTTCTGTGCCCTTCATGCTCACCGGCCCGTAATGAATGAACATGCCGAAACGCCGGTCCCGCCAGCGCCTGATGGCGTCGGCCGGGGCGCCTGGGTCCCGTTGGCCGCTCGAAGCACCGACCGCCGGTGGCGCAGAAACCGACAACTGAGGGACGTGCTGCTCGGCGTGCCCCGCACACAAACACCCCGCGGCTATCAACAGAAACAGGCGCGGCAGGTCAAAAAACGAAGAATGCATAGCTTTCTCTGTAGCTGATTACACAGAACCCAGTCAAATCGGTCAAGGGGTTTCCATGGCAGCACAGCTATTCTCAAAGGCGGACCTGCACCCGCCGACTCCGCCAGGCTGTCCGAATCCGCACTCGGCAGCATATCAACGGCTGGAACGACCTCTCCAAACGACCATCGCCATCGTCCCCCACCGCAAATCAGGCCTCCAGTCTGGCCATTATTCTCCGCTGACCACCAGAACCCGCCTCTGCTCCCGCCTGTTTAAACATATCTCAAGCCTCCACAACCACTTAACACTCCGCCAACCAACCAACTCTCCCACCCGCAGCCCGTAGCACCTCCGTTACACCTCCGTAGTACCTCCGTAGTACCTCCGTAGTACCTCCGTTGCACCTCCGTAGTACCTCCGTTACACCTCCGTATCGCCTACGGAGGTGTAACGGAGGTGTAACGGAGGTGCAACGGAGGCGATAGCGCTAAGAGAAATGTTGCCACCTTCCGCGCCAGAAGCGGGTCGCCAACGTCAAGGGTACATTGTGGTGTTCATGCGCATGAACTTA
>JBAXTC010001107.1:0-2042 GCA_037130375.1 Verrucomicrobiota bacterium
CCCGGTTTTGGGTGATGGCCAGCCAGTCACCGTAGCCCACAAAATTGGTGTCAGCAGCTATTCTCAGGTTGGCCGGCCGCAAGTTGTTGACCAGCTTGCTTTGGATATAGCCGATGTATCGGGCCATCGCACCGTAGTGTTTCTGGATGATGCCCGTATCGCCGTAGGCTTTGTAGAGACCATAGGGAACGGCAATGCCGTCGTCCGACCAACCGGGCGACTCAATGTCGCCCCAGAACGGAGCCACCTGCATGAATGCAGCCCCGGACTCGTTGGCGCTCAGGGATTGCGAATCCACCAGATCCACCATCCACTTGGACAGGAAGCCGCCCATGCCCAAGGCATACGTCCAGGTTTTAACGAGCGGCGTCTTGGCGCACCAACCCAAACGCTCGGCCCGGTCCGCGCAACCCGTGGGGACGTCCACCAGATTGTCGCGCATTGTCCAGAGGAGATTGTTGTAGAGTTTGGTGACCCGGTCATCCGAACACTCAAACGTGCCGGTTGTGGGCAGGGTTGAATTGCACTCAATCCCCGTGATGTCGTTCAGCGTCGGCGCGCCCGGATACCCCGTGACTTCCACATACTGAAAGCCATGATACGTGGTGCTCGGTTCCCAGACCTCTCCGCCTCCGCCTTTGAGATAGTAGGTGTCAACGGCACGGGCTTCCCGCAGGTAGTCGGTGTAGATCGTTCCATCCGGATTGAGCCAACCGGAGATTCGCAGCACAATCCTGGTTCCCCAAATCCCTTTCGCTTTGAGCCGGACCCAGCCGGCGATGTTCTGGCCGAGGTCGAAAACATAAACCCCGGGCCGGGGTTCGGTCAGTTTAACCGGTTTGAGTTCCTGCTGTTTGCGCACCGGCGCACCGGGTGAAACGCCGAGCACCAGATTGGTCACCACCGAGACGGTCACGGGCTGCCAGGTTGAGTCATTGAACGCCGCCGTATCCCAGCCTGGCATTTCCAGCCGGGCATCGTAAGTCTCGCCCTGCTGCACATCGCCTTCGCGTATCGGCCCGTAGGCGAGTTTCCAGGTCTCATCCGTCGCGACGGTCTCTTGCGTGCCGTCGGCATATTCCAGTCTCAACTGCACGCGCAGTTTCGGCACGGTTCCATAGGCGTCGCGCCCAGCCCAGATGTAGCCCGAATACCAGCCGTCGGACAGAATCGCGCCGAGCGCGTTATCGCCCTGACGCAGCATCTTGGTGACATCATAAGTCTGGTAGTAAACGCGTTTGCGAAATTCCGTCCAGCCCGGGTTGAAGTAGTCCTGACCCACTCGCGCGCCGTTGAGGTGTAGTTCGTAGGTTCCCAACGCGGTGGCGTAGAGTGTGGCGCGGCGGATGGGTTTGGCGGCCGTGAAAACCTTGCGCAAGTAAGGGGATGGGGGAAGGACCCAAGTTCGCCCGCCTGCGTTCCATTGAACACCGCCCCACGGCGCCATTCCCATCGGTCCGAGCACCATGGCCGCAGGCCAGGCGCTGTCATCGAAACCATCCGACTTCCAGTCTGCAAGCTCCTGGTTAAAAGTCTTCCAGGACTGATCCAAAGCGATTACCAGCGACGTGTTATCGTCAAATTGAACGGTCAGCTTGCCGGTAAGTCCGGCCGCACTGCCTTCATTGGTCGCGGCAATCGCCAGCGTGTTCACACTCGAAGTAAGGTAATCCTTGATATCGAGCCTCGGGGGTTGGGTCCAATTGGTACCCAGACCTGCCGGACGACCATTCACGAACAGCGTGAAACCGTTGTCGCAGGTCAGATTGATTGTCGCTGCCGTAATCTGTTTCCCAACGGGCACGCTGAACTTCCGGCGAAAATAGCGCGTCCCCGCAGGCGCGACCTCGTTCGGGTGGCCCTCAGGATACCAGACCCATTGGTAACCTTCCGAGTTATAGCCGGGCGCTCGTTTCTCTTCGCCGATCCACCTGGCCGCCTCCCACTCCCCGGGTTTGAGCAACCCCATCGTCCAGAGTGCCGGCTCGCTCCAGCCTGAGGCCTTCTGGTCCATGTCCCAGACACGCACCTTCCAGAAGCAT
>JBAXTC010001108.1:0-2041 GCA_037130375.1 Verrucomicrobiota bacterium
GCCGTCACCAAACGCGGCGTGTCGAAACCCCGATCCACAATCCAAACCGTTCGCAGCAATGGCGTCTTTCCGCTGGGGGTCTCGATTTGACCATCAACAATGTACTTCCGCCCATGAGGAGAATCCATACTCTTCGCAGCGGACTGGCCCTCGACTAATTTGCGGAAAGCCGCCGCCAGTGGCCGCCAATCGTCCCGTTGGAAGCCCAACCCCAAAAAGAACTGTGCCTTGCCGCCGTTATCGGGATGCGCCGGGTTGAGCAGGTATCCTGCGACCTTCTCGCGCTCGACCACTGCCTTGGCTGCGTTGGGCAATTTCATTCCGTTGCGCCTTTCATAGCAGGGGTCACCCATTTGGGCAAGCCGAAGGAAAATGCCCCCAAATTGTGAGCCCGGTGCCACCACCGGGCGTCTTCGAGACCCAAGGGTGAGCCTGAACTCGGAAGTTGATGCTCAGTTGAGGCAAAAGGCCAACCGGCAAAGCCAGGCCGCATCCACGCGCGGGGAGCTGAGCAACTGGGCTGCCGCGCGGAGGTTGTCGAGGTTGTACGGGTGCTGGCCAAGGCACAGGGCAACGCCGATTTCTTCGTCGGAAACCGTCGGGTTGTCTGGCGGGAGCGACGGATCAAAGTCACGCCGATAATGCGTCGCACCTCGCTCCACCGCGGCCTTGAGAAGCCACTCGGCAAAACGATCTCCTGCCCCAGTCACCATCGCCAAACGGATGGCCAGACCTGACACGTGCGCTGGTTCTCCCAGGTTGCCGGCAAGCATGGTCGCATGTGCTTGTTCGTTCAGTTGCATCGGCAACAGCGTACGCTCCTCGATGCGCGAGGGAAGTCTTTTCTCAGCGTCGCGAAGTCGCGATCGAAAAGGGGTTAAACTGGAGGTTGGAACTGGAGTTGTGCGCATCGTACGCGGCATGGACCGAAGATGACAAACTCTCCGCTAACCGCAAGCACCATCCGGACTGCGCGGACCAACCTCTGACCCCTTTAAGGTTCGGGCGACTTTGATCCTAAATTCGGCAGTTGAGCTAATCGCAAAGAACGCTAGTTATGAATGGATTGCTTAAGTCTTCCATTCACCCTTGCTGCGGATGCTCGAAACCTGGGGTTGCATCCTGGTGCGGGGGCTGACCGATCGTAAATATTCGGTGAATGACAAGAACGGGGTTCCGGCGGAGATATCGGCTCCATAAACTATTTTCAAGGGAACCCACTTTGTTCGGGACATCCGCCTCATCCCCTGGTAGCCTTGCCTTCCAGTGACTGTGGCTGAGAAAAAACTTCGGCTGGAAAACATCCAGTTGCGCAAGCAGGCTCGTTATTACAAGAGCCTGCATGCGCGAGCTCTGGCTAAGCAACAGGAGCTGAAGGACCAAATCGAGGTCCTCAAAGCCAAGGTCGCCGAATTGCAAAAGCGTCTGTTTGGTCGCAAAAGGGAACAGGGATGTTCCTCGGAGGCGTGGCGGGCCAAACGGGGACCCCGCCGTGGTCGTGGCCAGCAGCGCGGAACTCGGGGGCATGGTCGCCAGCCCCGCACCACCTTGCCCAGGGAGGAGGTGGTGGTCCAGGCCCCTGAGGGGCAACGGATTTGTCCGCATTGCGGTTTGCCCTTTGAAGCCGCGGGCACGCAGGGAGCTCACGAGGAAATCCAATGGGAGGTGCGCCTGGTGCGCAAAGGCTATCGGTGCCAACGCTATCGGCGGACCTGCGACTGCGCAGGGGTACCGGACGAGATCGTGGCCGCGCCTCCCGCGCGCTTGATCCCCAAGGGGTTGTTGAGTGTGGGCACCATCGTCGAGATGCTCCGCTTGAATCCTTCCTGTGCGTTAGCCCAGGTCAGCCGACAATTGCCCAACCAATGGCAAAAGCGCTATGGGTATTGTCCGGTGTGGTTGGAAAGCTTGGTAGAGAAAGATCGCTTTGAGGGTGCTTGCTACAAGGCGGCCAACTGGCAGTGCCTGGGGTTGACCAAAGGTCATGGTAAGTTGGAAAAAACGGGTCAACCAGCGCTCCCCGTAAAATGGGTTTTTGTTT
>JBAXTC010001109.1:0-2037 GCA_037130375.1 Verrucomicrobiota bacterium
ATGCGCGGCGGCGCCTTCGATTACCTCATCAAACCTTTTGCGGACAATCAAATCGATGTCGTCCTTAAGAAAGCCGAAGAGTTCACGCGCATCCTGCGGGTCAACCAGTTTCTCGCCAAAGCCGGCGGCGACACAGTCTTTGAACTGCTCGGCCATAGCGCTCCCATGGAGAAACTGCGCCAGTTGATCCGCCAAATCGCCCGCACCCAGGCCACCGTGCTGATCCAGGGCGAAAGCGGCACTGGCAAGGAACTCGTGGCCCAAGCGCTTCACAACGAAAGCCCCCGCAGCTCGGCGCCGCTCATCAAAGTGAACTGCCCCGCCATCCCGGAAAATCTCATCGAGAGCGAGTTCTTTGGCCACGAGAAAGGCGCCTTCACCGGCGCCCTCAACAAGCGCGAAGGCCGCTTCGAACTGGCGCACGGCGGCACCATTCTGCTCGATGAAATCAGTGAAATCTCCCCAGGCGTCCAAGCCAAATTGCTGCGCGTGCTCCAGGAACGCGAGTTCGAACGCGTCGGCGGCAACCGCACCATCAAGGTGGATGTGCGCGTCATCGCCACCACCAATCGGCGGCTCGAGCAAAGCGTCCAGCGCAAGGAATTCCGCGAAGACTTGTTCTTCCGCCTCAACGTCGTTCCCATCCATGTCCCGCCGCTGCGCGAGCGGAGTCAGGACATTCTCTTCCTGGCCGAAAGTTTTCTCAGTTGGTACGCCCGCAAGCATGGCTGCGCCGCGCGCCGGTTCTCCGACGACTGCGAGGCAACGCTGCTCAGCCACCATTGGCCAGGCAATGTGCGCGAGCTGCAAAATGTCATCGAACGCGCCGTCATTATGACCGGCGATAGCCCCGTCATCGAATCGTCACACTTTTGCCTTGCAGGACAGCCGTTGGAATCGACTGCGCCCGCGTCGGCCGTGCCCGACAGCCCGGTCGTTTCATTGGCCCCGGAATCAGGCGAGTTTCCGCCGCTCCACGAACTGGAAAAGCGCCATATCTTTGCCGCGCTCGATCGGTGTCACAACAACCGGACGCAGGCGGCCAGGATGCTCGACATCAGCGTGCGGACCCTGCGGAACAAATTGAACGAATACCACGGGCACACCGAACATTCCGGCAGCGGGTCGGCCGGAAGCGGTGACCCCGCTTTGGGCGAGGATTCGGGCGGCGATGGCACGGCAGAAGCCCGCGCCGCCGCAGAATCAGCATGATATCCCCGCCGGCCACCTGTCCCGGGTGAGCACGCGATAGTTTAGAATCCCTCAAGCGGGCTGCACTTTTACACGCATTGGACGAGCCCCGGGCCAGCACAGAGGAGTCCGGAGGGTGGAATGTAAAGGAATAGCCGCGAAAAGTCACAAGAAGCTCAAAATACATCCCGCATAGTCCATCACCGGCGAGTGCAGCCATTGGGTCAGGGTGCGGTGTGGCAATCCGGTGCTTGCCCCCGGAAACGTCCCGGCCAATACTGCCCGCATGAACATAACCGGGCAAACCAATCTCCGTCACCCGCGCGGCCCCTGCCACCGGCAACGGTGATCCTTTGCTGCCGCTCCCATGAAGCTTAAGGATGCGCCACTGGAGAACCGACCCTTGTCTGGCAACGCCGAGGAAATGTTCCGCACCGCCCTCCTCCACGCCCAGCAGAACCAAACGCTGGCGGCGGCCCAGCTTTTCCTGGAAGTAACCCGGCTTCGGCCGGACTGCTTTGAAGCTTTTTGCCAGCTCGGTTTGATGCTGAGACAGTTGCACCAATGGGACGAGGCCCTGGCCTCGCTGCAAATGGCGGTTCAACTCAAACCCAGTTTCCCCAAGCTGAATCTGTTGATCGGATCCCTCCACAAACAACAAGGCCGCTTCGCGGCGGCGGCCGAATGCTGTCGCCGGGAAATCCAGATCAACCCAGCCAACGCGGACGCGCACTACAACCTGGGGCTGGTCCTGCAAAATCTGGACCAGCCCGAGCAAGCTATCCCCGCTTACCAAACGGCGCTCGGACTAAGGCCCGATTACGTGGATGCGCTGGTGAACCTCGG
>JBAXTC010000111.1:0-14806 GCA_037130375.1 Verrucomicrobiota bacterium
CCGAGCGGAAGAAGAGCCGGAACGAGTGTTTGGGATTGCTGGTGCTCCGGCTGTAGGCCCCGCGGATGCGCAGACCCGCGTCGATCTGGAATTCTGATGTGCTGCCGTTGACCGGGGCAATGAACTCGACCGAAACAGGGCGTTCCCACTCGCGCCCGTCGTTGTCGGGGTTGACGTAGATACCGGTTTGGGCGTTGAAAAGGTGGGCCAGGTCGGTGACGATCGAGATGGTGG
The DNA here is from genome assembly GCA_037130375.1 of Verrucomicrobiota bacterium. GTDB lineage: Bacteria > Verrucomicrobiota > Verrucomicrobiia > Limisphaerales > UBA8199 > JAPLUA01. The sequence goes on from JBAXTC010000111.1 coordinate 235, forward strand.
CGATGGCGTTGGTCATGCCGTTGCGCAGGCGCACGCGGTCGCTGGTGACGATAGCCTGCCGCATACCGTACTCCATGACATGGTTGTTCACCTGACGGTCGGTCGGCCATCCCGAAGGGGCGGTGGCGCTCTGCTTGAGGATGTCTTCGAGGAAAAGCCACGTGACGGTGGTGATGTTCTGTCGCACGCTCTCAGGATCCACCACGGCGGCGCGCAGGGTGGTGGTGTTGGTGACGGTGAATGGCCGGGTGAAGAGCAGCGAATTGGGGCCGGGCACGCTCCCGTTGAGAGTGTAGCGGATTTCGGCAGACGTGTCCTTCGAGGCGAGCGAGACTGTGAAGGGAGTTGTCTTATAGCCGCGCGGCTCGCTGGCAGTGACGATTGGCGTGGGCGCGGTGTAACCTTGGCCGTTGGCGTCGCCGGGTGTCGGCCTCTTGAAATAGAGCGGGAAAGCGTGGGCGGCACCCCAGGTGAGGCGTGGCTGGATCAGGAATTCCGAGTCCGCGGCGGAATCGTTCAGCGCCGTAATGGCGAGAGTGTTGGCGCCGGTGGTGAGCAATGAGGTGGGAACCGAATAAGAGAGCCACTGCACGGCGTCCTCCAACGATCGTGCGGCCGTCGCAGCGCTGTCCCACGCCAGCGGGTCGGGTGCGTTCAGGGCGGCGATGGGCGCGCCGTTGAGGGTGGCGCTGAAACCGTCCGCGCAACGCACCGAGAGGATAACCGTGTCGCCCGCAGCAGGCACTGCGTCGAGCGTGAAGGCATACTCCGCGTCGAGGCGGGTGTTGACCGTATTCATAACCGCGCCCACGTCGGTCTCGATGAATGTGCCAATGGCGCCCGCATGCAGGATGCCACCTTCGTGGTCACCGGTCAGGCGGAAGGCGTTGAGAGAGAAAGCGCTCTGGAAACCTTGAGCCACTGAGAACTCAACGCTTGCTCCGCCGGAGTCCTCGTAATAGACGAGGGAGACGTCATAGACGCCGGACACCGGGAAATTGAACGTGGCGAGCGTTGTGGCGAAGCTGCGTCCGCCCGGGAATTCCGAGACGAAGTTCATGCCGTGTCCGCTGATGCGCAGGCGGAAGCCGTCGTCGCTGCCCACGCCGAAAGTCCACTCGCCCGCGCTCGACACGTAAACGGAACCTTCGGTCACGACCACGAAGCAATCTCTGTCCTCGTTGGCATAACTGTGGCCGGGGAAGAGCACATTGTTCGTGAAGGAGCCTGAAGATGATGTCCCGTGGAAGTCGATGGTATCGTAGTGGCCGACGATAGGGTAGGGACGGTCGGTTTTCCAGCAGGCGCTGTTGGCCACCATGCTTTCGGCGGCATCGACGTTGGCGATCGAGCTGTTCATTTCATAGTAGCGGACCGTGAAGGAGTCGCTGGCGCCGGTGAAGCCCAGCGCGCCGGTCGCATCCATCCAGGGCGCAGTGCCGGCGGCGTTTGGAATACGGTAACGCAAAGGGGCGCCCGTGCCGACAAGCCCGCGCTCGCACACGGCGCGGCCACAGGAGATGTCGCCTAATTGCGGCGGGTAGAGCGGAGCGAACTCGTCCGCGACCGTCACGCCATCGGGCCGGACCAGGCCCAGGTACTCGCCGTCTTTGGAAAGACCAAAGTTCGCGTGGAGTTCGTTGTTCGTGACGGAGACGGGGGAACTGTCCGCGAAAATGACGAGGTAGCCGTTGGCGGCAATGACAGTGCCGTCCGGGACGCGCCACTTGGCCGGCATGGCGGCATTGTCGGTCAGGTGCCAGCCGCTGAGGTTGACGGCGCCCGAGCCGCTGTTGGAAAGTTCGATCCAGTCGGCAGCGTTGCCGGCCGCCGTGAGCAGGCCGTCCTGGTTGTCAGCCACGAACTCGTTGATTCGGACGGCGGCGCACAGATCCTGAACGGTGAACATGGCCAACATGGACAAGGCACAAGCCGCGAACTGAGATAAGAAGAATTTGCTTCTCGGTGCACCCGCTGTTCTTGACGCTGTACGGGTGAGGGAGAATTGGTGTTTCTCAGCCATTTCAACATCAGCCTGCGAGACAGGGCCACAATTGTCAACAGGGGTAATATCCGGTCAGTCGAGTGTTAGTTGCCTTGCAGCTCCGGTTCTTGCAGACTCCCGGATCATGAACGTATCGCCTTTCCGCCTCCAGGCTTCAATGGCTGCTGGCTTGATGATGGTTGCCGTCACGTTGCCTCTCCGCGCTGCGCCTGCGCCGCTGGCCAGTCTTCGCGCGATCCCGTTGCCTGACGTAAAGATTGCCGATGCGTTTTGGCTGCCGCGCCAGGAAACCAACCGGCTGGTTTCCATTCCCATCAACTTCGACAACCTCGAAAAGGCGGGTAATTTGGCCGACCTCCGGCTCGCCGCCAAGGGTGTGCGTGAAGGTTACCAGGGCCCGGTGTTCATGGACTCCGACCTTTACAAGGCCATGGAGGCGGCCTCGTATTCGCTGGCTACCCATCCCGACGCGGGACTGGAGAAGAAGCTCGACGAAATCATCGCCACGCTCGCTGCGGCGCAGCAGCCAGACGGCTACTTGAACAGTTATTTTACCGTCAAAGAACCGGGAAAGCGCTGGACAAACCTGCGCGATTGCCATGAACTTTATTGCGCCGGCCACATGTTCGAGGCGGCCGTGGCGCACTTTCAAGCCACCGGCAAGCGTCAATTCCTCGAGGTAGCCACAAAGTTTGCCGACCACATTGACTCCGTGTTCGGCCCGCCGCCCAGGCGGCTGGGCTATCCCGGCCATCCGGAGATCGAACTTGCGCTCGTCAAGCTCGGGCGCGCCACCGGTAACGACCGTTACTTCAAGCTGGCGCAATTCTTCGTCGAGAACCGCGGCCGACATTACTTTGCCACCGAACACCGCACGCCGCTCGACCAATACGATGGCAGCTACTTTCAGGACGACGTGCCGATCTTCGAGCACAAGACCATCAAAGGACACGCCGTCCGGGCGGCGTATCTGATGAGCGGCACGACCGATGTGGCGGCGCAGACCGGCGACGAGCGGCTGTTCAAGATGCTCAATCGCGTCTGGCGCAATACGACCGAGCGCAACATGTACCTCACCGGCGGTATCGGTCCGAGCGCGCACAACGAAGGCTTCACGGTGGATTACGACCTGCCGAACCTCACCGCCTACCAGGAAACCTGCGCGACGATTGCGCTGGCGCAGTGGAATCATCGCCTCGCGCTGCTTTACGGCGACGCGAAATACGCGGATGTCCTGGAGCGCGCCCTCTACAATGGGGTGCTCGCCGGCGTGTCGCAGGACGGGACAAAGTTCTTCTATGTTAACCCGCTGGAGAGCCGTGGGACGCATCATCGCTCGCCGTGGTTTGGCTGCGCCTGCTGCCCCCCCAATGTGGCGCGCACGCTCGCGTCACTGGGCGGTTACGCCTATGCGACGAGCGACAGCGCGCTCTGGGTGAACCTCTACATCCAGGGGTCGGTCAGGGCGCGGGTCGCCGGCGCGCCGGCGGGGTTGGACGTGACGACGGACTATCCCTGGGACGGCAAGGTTGCGATGCGCACGAAGCTCGAGAAGCCAACGAAGTTCAAACTGCATCTCCGCGTGCCGGGTTGGTGCGACATTGCCTCGGTGAAGCTGGATGGTCGTCGCATTTCTCTGCCGGATGGCGCGAACGGTTACCTTGTGCTTGAACGCACTTGGAGGAACGGCGACACCGTAGAACTCGATCTGCCGATGCCGGTGCGGCGCGTTGCGGCCAATCCGAGCGTGGTGGCGGATCGCGGCTTGCTTGCCATCCAGCGCGGCCCGCTTGTCTATTGCGTCGAGCAATGTGACCAGTCCGAGCCAATGACATCGCTTTACCTCCCAGCCGATAGTGAGTTGAAAGCCGAGAAGGAGAAATCCCTTCTGGGTGGTGTGGTGGTGATCAAAGGGCTTGCCCAGGCGTCAGCGGAGCAGGATTGGCATCGGCGGCTCTATCAGCCGCCGACGGCGCCGCGTCGGACGCCGCTGCGGGCCGTACCCTATTACGCTTGGGACAACCGCAAGTCCGGTAACATGATGGTCTGGCTGCCCATTGCGCCGCCGCCGCCGCCGGCGGGCACATTGGAGGGGCGCGCCAAAGTGAGCGTCTCGTTCGCGAACGACAACTGCCAGCCGCACGGCATCAACGACGGCATTGAGCCGAAGAGCAGCGGGGACCAACCCGCCGCGCTCTGTCATTGGTGGCCGCACAAGGGGGGCGACGAGTGGACGCAATACGCATGGCCCAAGCCCGTGAGCGTCTGCGGCGCGAAGGCTTACTGGTTCGACGACACCGGCCGGGGTGAATGCCGCCTTCCGGCGTCGTGGAGGGTGGAGTACCTTGATGGGGCGGAATGGAAGCCGGTTGCGGCCCGAGGAAACTACGACATCGCCCCGGACAAATGGTGCGAAGTTCTGTTCGCGCCGGTCACTACCACAGCGCTGCGGCTGGCGGTGAAACTCCAGAACGGTTGGGCTGCGGGTGTGCATGAATGGAAGATCGTCGAGTCGGACGAGTAAAGAATCGTGGTTGATTAACTTGTGAATGTGTGGATTGGCTGCGGTGGCCGAGAACGGGCATGTTTCTACACGACATTTCTGACGGGTTGCGCCATGCGCCAGCAGCGTGCGCGCGGAGCTCCAGGCCATGAGAGCCATTCTTCGCTCTAAGTGAACACGCGCAGTGCGGCAGGCAGTAGCTCCGCATGAAAAGGCGTCTGGCCTTTCAGTTCGCCATCGAGGTCCAGTAATTCGCGATCTGCGGACTCGATGGCAAGTGACCGTTGACGCCACCCGGCTCACCGATCCGGAACCTTAGACTCGCGATCCAATGCCAGCACGTCCGTGGCGAGGGCGAACGAATCCGGCGGCAGCCCGAGGGCCTGCTTCAAATGGAAATCGCGTAGAAACAGGTTTTTCTCCGTCATCAGGTCCAGGAGCGTCAGCGGATGCAGCCGATTCCAGAACACCAGGGCGTTGGCCGGGAAAGGCCAGTCGCTGCCGTGCAGCGTTCTGGGCCCGGCCACCGGGCTATTCAGGATGGCGGGAAGACACCGCCAGCGGGGGAGGGATCCCAGCACCGCCGTGTCGACGTAAAGGTGTGGCTGGCCCTGCATCATTTCCTCCAGAAAACGGAAATAATCTTCCGCCGGCGGATCAAAGAACGCCCGCGTGGCCGAGTGTGCCGCCACCACCGTGCATCCTTCGCTCAACGCCAGGTCGAGCAGTCGTGGGTCTCCCAGCCGCTGGCTGGTAATTGGCGCCGAATGTTCTGTTCCTGTGTGGACCATGATCCGGATGCCGTTCTGCGCGCACTTCCGATAGAACGGTCGGAAGCGCAGCTCGCTCAGGTCAACCGCCTGGGTGGGTGGATGGATCTTAAGCACGCGTGCCCCCTGCGCCACGCAGTTCGCCAACTCGGCTTCCCAGTCCTTCCGTTGGGGGTTGATTGACGGGCAGGGAATGAAAAAATCCGGATATCGCCGGACGACCCGGAACAGGTGTTCGTTCGGCACGTAAACGGTTGAGTTGATCCAGTCGGGATCACCCTGCGGGGTGTAGCGGCAATCCTGAGCCAAAAGGACCACGCGGAACCGGGGGATCACTTTCCGAGCTGCTTGCACCTGAGTGACCAATGCCTGGATATAAGCCTCGTCCAGGTCGCCGGATTTCGGCAGTTCGAGCAGCCGAGTAAGGGTCCGGTAGCTCGCATTAGCCTTTTGCGAAGGGGATAAGCCGCAACCCAGTTTGTGGCTCGGCGGCCAGCCCGTATCGCCAAACAAGTGCGCATGACTATCAATCACGACCGCCAGATCTGCAGGTCGGGGTTGGGTGACCCACAGTCCCGTCGTCACGAGCGACAATAGAATGGCACCGGCAGCCAAGCCCCGCCGCCAGGCCGCCGCGGTTATTGGTCGTTCTCGCGACCGCAGCCAGCGCCACACCAAAAGGAAGGCAACAACTTGCAGGGCGCCCCCCGCCATCGCAGCGGAGACGCAGAAACCGGCCATGCCTGACAGGAGCGGAAGGCGTCCCCAGAGCGCGGCGACGCCCACCACGCCTAATGAGGTCGGCAGGCCAATTGTGCCAAGCCACAGCAGACCCATGACGGCGTAGGTCTTTGCCAGGCCGAAGGTCGCGCCCACGAGCAGCGCGCTGCCGATGCCCAGCGTGAGCAGGGTCGCAGCCACTGCTGCCAGCACCGGCATTCGCCATTCGCCGGCGGCTCGTCCGTCTGCTTGTTGGGTGCTCATATTGGTGGAGAATTGCTTCTTAACGTTTCAGGGGTCATTGGGTGAAATCAGGGTGATCTCCGACGGGCCGTCAGCGCGGCCAAGACCGCCCCGGCATAGGAACACGCCAGCGTGATGGGTTTGAGCATGGGCGCGGAACTGAGCAGATAACCCACCGAGGCAACCGCGCCCCACCGCAGGAGCCGCGGCACAATCCTGTCGTCATGGCTGGACTTCATGTGGAAACAATACTCCCGGCTCCAGTGACTTGCTAAATCGAAAAAACTGCACTTAACATCGAATGCACTGATGGCTTCCAACGCGCCATCGTCGGGCTTGAGTTTTCCTTGAGCGAATCTCTGGCAGCGCGGATTGTCCTTGAGCCAGACCATCGCCCGGGCAATCCTCAATAGGCAACGTTCACTGAATCAACACGCCCAACCATGACACTTATCGCTTCACCGACTGAAATCACGACGAGCGCAACCGATGTAGTTCTGGCCATTGAGTGCGTGGTCGTTCTGGCATACCTGTGGCGGACTCCGACCGGTGATCGATGGAGAATCGGGTTGTGGTGTTGGGTTTTTGGTTTGCTGGCGTTTGCCTCCTGTCTCGGGGCCGTGGCACACGGATTGGAGATGCCAGGTTCATTGCGAGCGGCACTCTGGAAACCGCTCTACCTGAGCCTGGGGTTTCTCGTTGCCCTGTTCCTGGTGGGTGGTCTCTTTGATTGGCATGGCCGCGCCATCGCAAAGCGTCTTGTTCCGTGGAGCCTTGGACTGGGAGGCATCTTTTTCGGGCTGACTGAGTTTCTCAAGGGAGGGTTTATTATTTTCCTAATATACGAGGCTGCGGCGATGGCCAGCGCCTTGGCCATTTACTCTTTCCTTGCGGCAACACATCGGTTGAAAGGAGCAGGAGTAGTGGCCGCAGCAATCATGATTAATCTGGTGGCGGCGGGGGTCCAGGCAAGCAGTGTGTCGATCAAGATATTTGTTCCTTTCGACCACAATGGAGTGTTTCACCTGGTCCAGATGGTTGGGATAGCCACGTTAGGGCTGGGATTGCGAATAGGAATGGAGCCTGATGCGACACGGAGATCGGCGAAGACCGTTCAGCGTACGGGAGCCAATCGTTCGACAATACGGCGCGAATGAGCAGTCCTTTATCCCCAAAAACGTTGCAGTTGGTGAGTGTGGCAGTCAAGCCATGCACCCGACGAGGTTCCTGGGCCGACTCCAGATCATAAGGTGCTTCAGTTTGTTTTGAGGGCTTGTGCGTGTTCAGCCACAAATCTCACCTGTCAGCCAAGATGCGCCTCAGTTGTGCAGCCAGGCGGGCCAGGTGGTTGGCGTAATAGCGTCTGCCGAATGCCTCGTCCGTCAAGTGGTCGCGACCGTGCAGGGCATCGGCAACGGTGCCGCTGAAAGCTTTTACGTCATGCGGTCTCCTTATCCTCGGCTGCTTTCTCCGCGGAAAACCGGGCGGCCAATGTGCGGATCGATCTCAGGTCCATCTTGCCAGTGGCCAACTGCGGCAGCGTGTCCTGATGGAAAAACTGGTTGGGCCGTGGAATCCAGAGATTGGGCAGGCCCAGTTGGGGAAGTTTCTTCAGCAGCTCCACCAGGCGATGCTCCGGCAAAGTGTGCAACACCACGAGCCGTTCCCCCTTCTTCGGGTCGGGCACACCGCAGACGGCGAAGGCGATTTCAGTTGTGCCGAGCGCCTCGTGCAGTTTCTCCTCGACCTTCATGTGCGGCACCATCTCGCCGCCAATCTTGCTGAAGCGGCTCAGGCGGTCGGTGATTTGCAGGAAGCCGTCTTCGTCGAGGGTTGCGATGTCGCCGGTGGTGTACCACGCGTCACGCAAGACTTCGGCGGTTTTTTCCGGATGGTCGAGGTAGCCGCGCATGATGTTGGGACCTCGGACAAAGAGCAGGCCGGACTTGCCCAGCGGCACGGGTGAACGGGTGTCGGGGTCCACGATCCGGACACTCACCCCGGGCAGCGGGCGGCCAATACTGCCGTGTCGGCTGCCCGCCTGCCGAAAGCCTGCGGCGCGAAAATCGTGCGTGCTGCACGACACCACCGGCGAACACTCCGTGCAGCCGTAACCTTCCAGTGGGCGAAGGCCAAACTTTTCCTCGAACGCATTGGCGAGCCAGCCGGGCAGTTTTTCGGCACTGGCCATGACCGAGCGCAGGCTCCCGAAATCACCTGGTTCGCAACTGCGCAGGTAGATTTGCAGGAAGGTCGGCGTCGCCATGAGATAGGTCAGCGAATAGCGCCGCACCAACGCGCCGATGGGTTTGGCATCGAGTGGATTCGGATGGAATGCCACGCCGATGCCCATCATTGCGGGCGCCGTCAGGGTTGCCGTAAAGCCGAAGGAGTGAAAGAACGGGAGGATGCCGAGGAATCGGTCCTGCGGGCCGAAGTCGAGCAACTGGCCCAGTTGCTCGGCGTTGGAGGCGAGATTGTAATGGGTGAGCATGACCCCTTTCGGTTCGCCGGTGCTGCCGCTGGAAAAAATCACGGTGGCAAGATCGTCCAGGGAGCCAGGCTGTTCTCGTCCGGCAGCTCTCTCGATTGCAGCGGCTGGCGTGAACCAGGCCAGCGCGAGCGCGAGCAGTTTTTCTCCGAGGCGCGGGCGAGCAGCGAGTTCTTCCAACAGCAGGGTGCGGCAGGGGATTCTTACTTTGACGCGGTCGAGAAACGCCTGCGAGGTGAGCAAGGTCTGGAGCTTGCACTGCCGGACACAGGAGGCGAGCGCTTCTTCGGAGAGGGTGTAGTTGAGGTTAACCGGGACTTTACCCATGAGGAGGGCGGCGAAGTTGACGAGCGCGCCGGCGACCGACGGCGGCAGGAGAATGCCGACCATTTCCTGCCCAGCCCAATGGGAGCGGAAGCGGCGCGCGAGGAAAATGACCTTCATCAAGGCGCCGCCGAAGGTGAGTTTGGGCACGCGGGCGTCGGCCATGGCAAAGCGCAACGGGCACCGGCGGGCGCGGCGGATGAAGGCACGATGAAGAGGCTTCATCGTTTTGCGGCGGAGGGACCAGGCGTCCGTGTTCAATTCCTGTATGACGGAGCGCGCTTCAAACGCGGTTGCGGAGGCGGGCAATGCTTTGCCAAAGCTGACGGTAACGGGGTAGGGCAGATGACGCGGCAGCTTCCAGAAGAACCGCCCTTTCTGGTAGCTGAAAATGCTGCCCCACACGCCGTCGAGGCAGACGGGAATGATCGGCGCGTCCACGTCTTCCATGATTTGCTCGAACTCGTGTTGGAACGGCAGCAGCACGCCGAGGCGCGAGATGCTTTTCTCCGCGAAGATGCCGACGACTTCACCCTGGCGGATGGCGTCGCGGGCTTGGCGCAGCGCGCGATTCAGCTCGCTCGGCTGCGATTCGAGTGGCAGTGGAATGACGCGGAGATAGCGCAGGAATGGCTTCAACCACCACAGTGTGCAAATGGCCTGCGGCAGCAGGAAACGGACAAAGCGACGCGTGCTGGCCAGAATCAGCAGCATGTCCACGAAGGAAACATGGTTGCTGACCAACAATGCGCCGCCTTTGCCGGGCACGTTGTCCGGGTTGAGCACGGTCACGCGGTAGCAGGTGCGCGAGAAGAGCCAGAGCAAGATTCGGAGAGTTATCGGTTTCATCTTCATATTCTCATAGGAGAAGGTAGCCGGTGATCGCGGGTCGTTGTAATCGAAAAAAATAGAAATGGCGTTCAATGAAATTGATGGTGGCAGGCAGGGCGCTGAGGGCTTCGGTGCAGTCGATGCGGGAACTGCTGTTGAAATCGAATTCAAAGTCGTAGGGCTTGCGGAGATGGCTCATCGCTTCGCCGATGGCCGGCGACTTCGACATCAGCCAACCGATCACCGGTCACAAGCGGAGTGCCTCGGCACGCTTACGCCAGACCTCGACAATGGAATATGGGCCCGGTTCGGATCAGGATGGGTTCGGGTGCGCTCATGGTTGTTTGGTGAGTGGTTCTCTAATGTTTCATCTTGGGCCGCTGGGCAGTCATGCTCAGTAAGGTGCCGCTCTTGCTTCAAACTTCATGGCGTTGAAATCGCGCAGCAGCGTCGGCGAACCGACCCCCGCTTCGCGATCGAGGGCCGCGGCAAAGAGACATCCCTTCTCAGCCCAGACCAGACGGTTTTGGTCCAGCTCTGACCATTCCCAACCGGAGAACTGCTTCAATCGACCGGAAGAAGGGTGTTCCAACTCGTAGGCTTGTGCAAGCCGGAGTCGGAGAATCCAGGCGCGCGGAAGATTCTTTTCCCGAAAGCCCTGCTCGATGCCTGTCGCGTCCAGTTCGCAATGAAACCGCCAGCCGGCCTCCGCCCAACGGGCGTGCCAAATCTGCGGGTAATCCGCCGCCGGATCGCGCCGGATCTCTGCCGTCTCCTGAACGCAGCGGTGATCGGGGTCCAGCCAGTAGCTGCGCGCACCGGTGAAGATGCCGCCGTCGTCGCAGCGGTCTTCGTAAATGCGCCCGCGCAGCCATTGCCCGAGGGTGAACTCGTCCGTGCGGCGGTTCCACAGGACGGTGCAGACTTGCTTGGCCGGCCCGCGCCGGATCACGACTGCCAGCGGCGCTTCCCGCGCCAGGACCACATGCAAACGCGCAGTGGCAGTGGCTTTCGCGGAGATATCTTTTCGGCGGTTTTGAAGAAACTGACCAGGCTGTTCGTGCGCGACCAGCAGCGAATCCGCTTCCTGGCGCAGTTCGGTATCGCCCCCACAAGACCGTTCCAGGAACGCCGCCCGTTCCAGCGGCGGCAAATCGCGCGCGGCGCTGAAGATTTCTTCGAGACGTTGTTCCAGGCCGGGCGCCATATCAGCAGATACTAGGATTGTGCATGCTTCCCCCCGAACTCCACAGAGGTACGCTGCGGGATTATGTCAGCAGCGGGCATTACATAGACCCGCTCCGGAAAGCAGGGGCTGCGCTGGGCTCAACCTTGCCGTTTGTTGGCTGCAGCAGATAATGGCCACCCCGCGCAGCGCTGATTACACGCGGGCGCGCCAGAAAGCAATTGCTTATCACAGACTGCCCGGAAGCGGTACTCCGACGTTTTTCATCTTACGGATTGCCTCCCGTTCGGACTCAGGAGCGACCAACCTGAGCCGCAGGGTTGATTTCCACGCGCTTGTGACTGTGGCTTCCAGGTAGCGGGTCTCGTTGGTGGAGGCCGTGAATACAACGGAGTCGGTCGCATCGGAAGGATGGGCGCTCATCCAACCGGTGATGGTGTGGTTGCCCGGTGGGACCGAGATGCAGGCGAAGGAGTGCCCATCGATTTCCGCGGCCAGCTTGCACACAGGTTCTTGTTTTGTAGTGTTTTGACATTTCATCCCAAAGTCGCGCACCGATGCTAACAACCAAACGCAGCATTGGGAAGTCAAAGACCGCAGAGACAGGGGCAGGTTCATTGCCAGGTCCAGATCCGCTTGTCTGGAATAGGAACAACAAAATCTGCAACCCGATTAAACATGAAAGCAAACGACTTTATGACCCGACTGAAAAACGTCGCCGAAAATGCCGCCGCGATCTGAGCCTTCCGCTACCATCGTATTTGGCTTGGGGGTCGGCAGATGAATGCTGTCCCAAATTGCCTTGGCTTCCGTGAGGGCTTTCTGTTGCCCTGGCTCATCGCCGGTCCTCTTCCTGACCTTGGCGAGCGTCTCGAAATCCCGGGCCAAGGCGGCAATGGCGTAAGGGCTTGGTTCGCAGGAGCGATTGAACCCTTCGCGTCGGTGCTCGATCGCCTTCTCCAAGCAGGCCAACGCTTCATCGAGACGGCCCTTGCGGATATGGAGCTGTGCCTGGACTTCGCACCATTTAGCCAGAGCGACGACCGGGCCGGTGCCGATCCGCGAAGAAGCTCGGGACCCCAGAATATCCGAACTGGTTAATGCCTTCCGGTTACCCGACTGATTTAGCCGCAGAGAACGCAAAGATCGCAAAGAGAATTGAGCAGGGATGACCCATCGGGGGATTGCCAAGACGCCGCCAACTCCTTGCTGCCGTCCCGGGTCCTCTCTGATCTTCTGGTTCCTGTTCGCGATGATTGGCTGGATTACTCTTTGGAAACAAGCCCTCTGGAATCTCCGTCTTTTCTCGTTGAAACGCCTCCTGATTGAGCTGATAGCGCGATACCCCCGGGTGGAGAGCAACTGCGCCTGATGCGCGACCCGCACGAGCGCGAGTTCCACGCCGTGCCCTCGCTCATGCACTACTACGGCGCCAGGGGTGTCTGGGTGGGCCAGCAAGTGCTCGAAAAGAATCTCCTGGCGGCCGTGCCCGGCACTTTCCGCTGGATGAAGACCCTCGTCGGCAACCAGACCAAGCTCCCGCGCCATGTGGTCGGTCGGTCCATTGATAACTTCCAGGCGGCAGGGGATTTCCTGCGGCAGATTCTTCTGGCCGCGGGCGCTCATGCGAATTGTGCCGAAGTGGAAGTCGCCTTCACCGTCCCGGTCGAAGCCTTCGAGCAGTATCAGAACTGGCTCGATGAAGTCGTCCAATCTGCCGGAGTCCTCCGTCCGCGCTACCTGGACGATGCCTCCGCCGCGGCGCTCGGCTACGCGGCGAAGATCAAGGCGGGCGCGCCCTTCATGACCTTCGATCTGGGCGGCGGCACGCTGGATGTCGCCATCGTGCGCGGGGACGACACGCCGGACGGCCAACCGCGTTGCCGCTCACTCGGCAAGGCCGGAGCGCGAGGCCAACGGCCTCTACACCAAGGTCAATGCCGTGCTCGACGCCGCCGAGGGCCAGGCCGGCGAACACGGCTACCACAAGGACAAACCCTTGCACACCCGACCCTCGCCCCACAATCATTTGCTCCATGCCGTTGCCTCTGGTAGTATCCACCTATGCTGATCGCTGAACCGGTTTCGCACGTCAGCCTTGATGAGCGCGGGGTTGCCTGGGTGGACGACACCCAGGTCAAGATCATCGAGCTGGCGCTCGATCACTTGGCTTACGGGTGGAGCGCCGAGGCGATGCACGAGCAATTCCCGCATCTATCCCTGGCGCAAATCCACGCCGCCTTGGCGTATTTCTACGATCACCAGGAGGAGTTTGAAGGCCAGATCCGCCAGCAGGACGCGGAGGTGGCCGGCTGGCAGACCGAACTGGGCGAGTCCCCGCTGCAACGCCGCCTGCACCAATTGAAACTCAACCGGTGAGCGGTGCCCTCTACATGGACGTGCAGGTTCCCGCGGCGATCACGCGCGGCCTGCGGCGCCGGGGCGTGGACGTGCTCACCGCTCAGGAGGATGGCACCGCGCGCCTGAAAGACCCAGCCCTGCTTGATCGGGCCACGGTGCTGGGCCGGATCATCTTCACCCCCTGGCCGCACGATTGGCCGGCTTGGGCTGAAGCTTTGGAGAACGACTTTGGCCAACTAGTTGTCGAAAATGCGAAAGACGGCACGCTGCTGGTGTTGGTGCCGGGCGGGAAGTTTCTGGCCGGTAACTCCGAAAACCTTCGGCGCGAAAGTCACGGCCCGCCTTTGCCCAGGAGCGCGGAAGCCCACGTCCGCGCGAACTCAGTCACACACGAGCAACTTGCGGACGTAGGCGTGCGCGCTTCTACCCCTCCCCGATGAAGCTCAACCTCCGCCAACTCATCGAAGCCAAGCGCCAGTGGCATTACCAGGTTGCGCCTGAGGATGCCTCCAAGGGTTTTCACGGCTGGCATTCACGTGGCTATCTGCCGCATTTCGACGCGCCAGGCACCCATCAGTTCATCACCTGGCGGCTTGCCGAGTCCCTGCCCGCCGCGCGCCGTGGCGAGTGGGAGCATCTGCTGCGGCTCGCGGACGAGCGCGAGAAGCAAATCCAGTTGGAAGGCTATCTCGACAAGGGCCATGGCGCCTGCGTGCTGCGTCGGCGCGACGTGGCCGAGATGGTCGAGCGCACGTTCCTCTTTGACGACGGACGCCGCTGCCGCCTGCTGGCATGGGTCATCATGCCCAACCATGTGCATCTGCTTGTCGAGATATGGCAGACCCCGCTCAGCAAGCTGCTGCAAAGCTGGAAGACCCTCACCAGCAAACGGGCCAACGCCCTGCTGGGCCGCTCGGGCACCCTCTGGCAGGAGGACTATCGGGACCGTTACATCCGCGACGAAATCCACTTCCGCAAGTCCGTCCGTTACATCGAAAATAACCCGGTCAAAGCCGGGCTGGTGAAGTGCCCGGAAGAGTGGCGGTGCAGCAGCGCCTGGTGGCGCGCGAATGCGGAGCGTGCGAGCGAAGAGCATAGGAGCGCGGACGCCCACGTCCGCGCGAAGCTGCCGACACAC
>JBAXTC010001110.1:0-2030 GCA_037130375.1 Verrucomicrobiota bacterium
CTGTCAAGAGGTAAATGGGTTGAATGACATGGATGAGTTAACCTGGCGGAGTTGTTTTGCACGTTGTGGTTGGGTTTAATGCATTCGGGAGGGTAAAAACCCTCGGGTTTGGCTGGTTCTTAAGCGTGTTTGGAGCTTTTTCGAGGCATCGCAATTATTTTTGAAATACCTGTTGCGCTCTGGAATAACTTTGCTATGTTACTCGCTCCGTTGAACCCGAAAAGGGCGCGGACAGCATAACCTGCGGAACCGATAACTGACCACCCGACTGGGGGCAGGAATAATGGCTCCGCTCTCCAAGTAGCTGACTTGGGAAACGTTGTTGAATTATGCCAGTAAAGACATTTAGACCGTTGACGCCGTCCACGCGCTACATCGCGTATGCGGATTTCAGCGACATCACGAAAGCCAAGCCCGAAAAGAGCTTGGTGGAGATTCGCAAGCGTACGGGTGGGCGTAATGTCTATGGCCGCATGACGGCCCGTGGCATCGGTGGTGGCCACAAGCAGAAAATCCGCCTGGTCGATTTCAAGCGTAATAAGCACGGAGTTGAAGCGACGGTGAAGGCTATCGAGTATGATCCGCGCCGCAGCGCCCGCCTGGCCTTGCTGGAATATAAGGACGGCGAGAAGACTTATATCATCGCGCCGAACGGTTTGCAGGTGGGCACGAAGCTGGTCAGTGGTCCAACGGCTCCGGCTGAACTTGGCAACTGTCTTCCGCTGCGGATAGTTCCGGTTGGACTGCCGATTCACAATCTTGAGCTTATTCCTGGGCGGGGAGCCCAGATGGTCCGCACCGCTGGTGGTTCAGCCACGCTGATGTCACGCGACGAAGGCTATGCGCAGATTCGGCTGCCTTCGGGTGAAATCCGCCGCATCAATGAGAATTGCTATGCGACAATCGGCCAGGTGGGGAACACGGAACACGAAAAAGTGGTGCTTGGAAAAGCGGGGCGTTCGCGGCATCGCGGCATTCGTCCGATCAACCGCGGCGTTGCGCGCAACCCGGTGGATCACCCGAACGGCGGCGGAGCCGGCAAATCAAAATCTGGCGGCGGATGGCAGCAGCTTACATCGCCGTGGGGTCTGCTGGCCAAAGGCTATCGGACACGGCATAAGAAGAAACTTTCAAACCGGTTTATTTTGGTCCGCCGCGATGGCCGGCCGATGAAGAACAAGTAACCCTGAGACTGTATGGGACGATCAATTAAAAAAGGTCCGTTTGTTGACGGGCATTTGCTCGAGAAGATCACCAGGGCCAAAGAGGCCAAATCGAAGTCGCCGATCAAGACATGGTCGCGGCGCTCGATGATAACGCCCGATTTTGTGGGATTGACGTTCAGCGTGCATAATGGCAAGATCTTTAGCCCGGTATTTGTCACGGAAAACATGGTTGGTCACCGGCTCGGGGAGTTTTCTCCGACACGGATCTTTAAGAAACACGGCGCTCATACCGCCAAGGCTGAGGTGAAGTAACGATATGCAAGTACACGCGATCACCAAGAACGTACGGATGTCGGCGCAGAAGATGCGCGAAGTGGTGCGTCAGATACAGGGTTTGCCTGCGGCGCGCGCACAGGCGGTGCTGGCGGTTGTGCCGCGCAAAGGGGCCCGGGTGGTCGCCAAGACACTGAAGTCGGCGATTGCCAATGCCGAGGATCTCAAGGAACATAAGAAAGATTATAAGGACATGCGGACGGATCGCCTGGTCATCAAGGAAGCGGTGGCACAAACCGCCGCGACCATCCGGCGGTTTACGCCCAAGGCGCGTGGCTCGGCTGGCCCGATCCTAAAGCGGAGCTGCCACATCAAGATTGTTTTGTCAGACGAATAAAGTATGGGACAAAAAACTAATCCAATCGGTCTGCGTATCGCGGTCAACCATGACTGGCGATCAAAGTGGTACGCCGGCAAGAAGGAATTTGGCAAGCTACTCAGCGAAGACCGCGAGATCCGCGAGCTGCTGAAGAAAAAGCTCGAATCGGCATCGGTGCCGCAGATTCTGATCGAGCGTGCGGCCAGCCGCTG
>JBAXTC010001111.1:0-2024 GCA_037130375.1 Verrucomicrobiota bacterium
CAGATCCGGCTGCGTCGCATCCACTCCCGAGTCATTGACGTTCACCAGCACGTTCGTCCCCGTCAGGCCCAAATAGTTGTTGGTCACGAGTGTGTCGGTCGAGATACCCACCGTCACACGGCTGATGTCGTTGGCGGGCATCCGCCGGGCCGTCCATTCCAATTCCTGCACCCCCGGCAAGGCCGCGATGGCCGGAAGCGCGGTAACGTAGGGCAGGCGTCCCGCCTGCCCCCCCGCCATCACTTTGACAACCGGCCCGAACGGAGACCGCTCTTCCCCCATGACTTTAAGACCCATATCCTCCAATGCCGCCACCGTGGCCGCGCTCCCATCCGCGAAAAGCAACACGTCGAGCCCGCTCCCGGCCGGCATCGGCTCTTGCGCCGCAGCCAGCTTCAGCAACGATGGTTTGAGTTTGTAATACGGTTCATACGGCAGGACGGCTTGCGTCTGCGGATTGGCCCGCATCTGCTGCGCCACGCCGGCGGAGGCGCGAACCAAATACGCGTTGTTCGGGATATAGGAAATAACGCTGGCCCCGGCAGCTTGCAGCATCGACCGGAAGGCGTCGCCAATCGGCCCGCGTGACTGGACAATGTAACTGCCAGGATCGCCCTGGGCGCGCAAATGCGCCGGAATCGAAGGCAAGCCCTGGGCCGTGTCGAGCAACGCGTTCTCGAGCAGAATGGCCGTCTCGCGACGCTGCAGTTGGCCCACGGTGGCCGTGGTGTTGCTGAGCCGAAGCGAAAGGCGGTTCGTAATGCGTGTTGCGTCATTCGTGACGGAATCGGTGACCGGCGGCATATTGAGCGCGCCAGCCTGGCTCAGCAGGCGAATGGGGGTAACGGATGACTGATGACTGCTGACGCCTGATGCGTGCTGCGTGACGCGTGACGAAGCAGGACCGGCAGGCACGGTTCGCCGGGCCGCCCATTGCTCACCCAACCGCCAAAAATAGTAGGCGCCGGCAAAGCACAACGCGCTCAACAAAAACCAGATGACAGGTCGCTGACGCATAAGATTAGGTAGTTAGGTGGTCAGTTAAATAGCGAGACATGAGCACTGCGTGGCAGAATCAGTCCGCAGGCAGCACATTGAAGCTTTCAATGACAGGGTGGAGATTGGTAATCGCCGACGGGCGGCCGCTCTGGTAGGGCTGGATACCCTCGAATCGGACCACGGTGCGGGTGGCCATCTCGGCGGTAATCTGATAGTTCGTACACAACCCGAAGAATGGCCCCGAGGTAACAATCGAACGGGGCGCGGGTTTCAACGTCTGCCCATAAGCGTAAACCACAAACCGCGGTGTCTCGTCCGCCTTGAGCAGACCAAGGATTTGCTGCGGAATGCGCTCAAACGCCGCGTCGTTCAGCGACGTAACGTAGTTCGTGTTCAGAAAAGGCGAACTCGCGGTAAGCGTCCTGGCCGCCAGCACATCCCCCAGCCGGTGGAAAACGCCGTTCAGGGAATTGGTCCGCGTGTTGTTGATATCATTGACAATCCTCGCCACCGCCGGCCATGTGGCCGGGGCCGAACTCGAGTTATACGGGCCGGCAGGCGAAATAATCACCGGCGAAAGGACCGGATTGCCGTTCGCTGCAAGACTGCTCGCCAGCACGCTCACGCCGCTCAGGACAGCCGACCAGGCCGCAAGATTGGTTTGGTTGATCGACAATCGACCGCGGGTTGCGTTGACATCGAACGCGGTGCTGAAGATGTCCAGGAAATGTCGGTCGTTCGCCGGCTGTGTAAAGAAGGCGTCATAGACCGCCACTCCGTTCGAGAATGTGATGACGGGGACCGCAGGATGCACGTAACCCTGTGGAGTCCAGATGAAGGCTGCAGCGCTGGGCAAATAGACATTCGTCGAGAATTGCCCCACGTTGGTGACTAACACCGGATTCCCCGTCCAATTCGTCCACGTGGTCAGGTCGGGAACGTCTGACTTGAGATATACCGTCTGCCACGGCGTCCCGCGGTGCACGCGGCCTACCCATCCAATATTAGGGAATTTGTTCGTCGGC
>JBAXTC010001112.1:0-2020 GCA_037130375.1 Verrucomicrobiota bacterium
TCCCCGCCGCCCCCCATTCAAGGTTCAAGGTTCAAGGTTCAAGGTTCAACGGTTCAACGGTTCAGGCATTCAAAGGCCCCCTGTCTTCCCTGTTCAAAGGTTGTGGCGGGGTGCAACTCTGTTGACTCTGTTGTCTCCTGTGTGGGATGCAAAACACCATTCATGCCGCTCCGCTGGAGTTGGGCCGAGCATCCGGGGTGGGCGTTACTATAAACATGGCGCTCTACGAAGAACTCAATGCCACGGAAACCATCTTTCGTATATGCAATCTCAAGGTCTGTCTTCGAAGGCAGCGCCGACGCAATCCAAGTCGCTCGCTGCGGAGGCGCAATCAAAACCGACGACGAAACCAGAATGCGACGTGAACGAGCCCAATCAGGGCCGGCACCTCGATCAATGGTCCGACGACGGCAGCGAACGCCACGCCCGAACCGAGACCAAAGACCGAAATCGCCACAGCAATCGCGAGTTCAAAGTTGTTGCCGGCCGAAGTGAAAGCCAGCGTTGCCGAGCGCGGGTAGTCCGCGCCAAGCCGCTTCGCCATCACGAAGCTCACCAGGAACATAATCGCGAAATAGAGCAGGAGGGGAATCGCGATGCGAACCACATCGAGTGGGAGTTGCACAATAGCATCCCCCTTAAACGTGAACATCACGACGATGGTAAACAGCAGCGCGGTGAGCGTGATCGGAGAAATGCGCGGGATGAAAACGCGCTCATACCACTCCTCCCCCTTGAGTGGCACGAGAATGACCCGGCTCAAAACACCCGCGGCAAAGGGAATGCCAAGGTAGATCATCACACTCCAAAATATCTCGATCATTCGGATCGGCACCACGGCGCCTTTCAAACCGAAGTAAGGCGGCAGCACGGTGATGAAAAGCCAGGCATAGAAGCTGTAGAAGAGGATTTGGGCGATGCTATTGAGCGCGACCAGTCCGGCGGCATATTCGTTGCTCCCCTTGGCGAGTTGGTTCCAGACAAGCACCATCGCAATGCAGCGCGCCAGGCCCACTAGGATGAGACCGACCATGTAGTCCGGGTGATCGCGCAGCAGCAACACCGCCAGCAAGAACATCAGCACCGGGCCGACCACCCAGTTCTGCACCAGCGAAAGGCTGAGAATGCGGGTGTCAGCGAACACCTTGGGAAGCTGCGAGTATTTCACCTTCGCCAGCGGCGGATACATCATGAGGATCAGGCCGGCGGCGATAGGCAGGTTCGTTGTGCCGACAGTCATCGGCGCGAAGAACGCTGTTGGATTGCTGATGACGAAATGGCCCAGCAGGACGCCGAGGCCCATCGCCGCAAAAATCCAGACCGTGAGGTAGCGATCCAGAAAGGACATGTTCTTGGCGACGGCATCCGGCGCTGTTGAAGAGGTCGCAAGTGCATTCATAAATAATGTCAGTCTGATCAACTGGTTGCCATCCGCTGTTCAAGCGCCCTGTCAACTCCCGGTCGCTTGGGTTGTGCCCAAAGCAACAGGGTCGAACTCAGAACCACGCTGATGCAGCCCGCCTCTTGAAATATCACCGCCATAACTGGTGTGAGCATTCCCAGGCTGCCCAGCCCGAGCCCGACCGCATTGTAGATGATCGAGAAGAAGATATTGAGCTTGATCCGTCGCAGCACCGCCCGGGACATCAGCATGAAGTCCACCACCCGCGAAAGATCGTCATTCATCAGCGTCACATCGGCGGTCTCAATGGCCACATCGGTCCCGGCCCCGCCCATCGCAATCCCCACGTCGGCCAGCGCCAGCGCCGGCGCGTCATTGATGCCGTCGCCAATCATGCACACCGTGTGGCCGGCCTCTTGCAGCTTCCTCACAAACTCCTGCTTTTCCTCCGGCAACAGGCCCGCCCGAAAATTGTCCACGCCAATCTCCCTGGCCACCGCGCCGGCTACCCGAGGGTTGTCCCCAGCAATTCCGCAAAGTGGGTTGCGCGGCTGCTTTTATTCCGGGGAGTCCGATTTTTGCCCTGTCCGGGTGGCGTAGTGGTTGTGACTTGGCTAT
>JBAXTC010001113.1:0-2020 GCA_037130375.1 Verrucomicrobiota bacterium
TGCCCTGGTAATTTCAGCTTTTGCTCTGTTAATTTCAGTATTTCAGCTTGTCAGCTTTTCAGCTTTTGATTTGAACTCCCGCTCGGCGTCGGGGAGAAGGTTGCCCGCAGGATCACGCGCGTCGGTCATGGTGCGGAACTTGAGCAGGATGAATGGCTTACCGTGCAGGCCTGGTCGTTGCTGGAGGAAGAAGACCGGCACACCGACACGGACCCGCACCAGCACCGCCAGGACCAACAGCAGGGGCAGCCAGAATGGAGCGTAGCCGAGGACCAGCACCAAGTCGAAGAGGCGCTTCATCCTAAAAAACGCAGTTGAATCAACAACGCAAAGGCCCAAAGGTGCAAAGACGCAAGGCGGCAGGCGGCAGACCCCGAATTTCCTCGATTACACGCTCAGCCATCGCAGTCATGGCACTAGAGTATCTCCAGTCGCGCCACCCTGCCAACCTCAATTCTCCGACCGAAGAGGCGGCGGGCGCATTCGTGAGTCGTTGGGGCGGAGCGCCGACATTCTTGTCCAATGCCGCTAGGATTTGCTCCTAGCGAAAACCCGCAAAACCGGGCCAAGTCTTTGTCCCTCCGGGATGAGGAGGGTCAAATCCTAGCGGCATTGGACAGAAGACCCGCGTGCAGCATCAGTTCACGCTCCGCCACGCGCTCAGGATCATTCATGCGCAGCAGACGGACCGTGGTTCGGCCAATGGCAGTCAAAGCCTGAATATGCGCACCCTTTAATTGGAAATGGTCGGACCAGCGGTGCTTCCTGGGATGGAACAGCAGGGTGGTGCGGCTACGAAGCGGGTCCATGGACGCCAGATCGGTGCCCTTGAATTGGTTGCAGGCAATACAACACAGCGCCAGGTTATCTTCGTTGCTCGAGCCACCATGCTTTTCAGCGATGATATGGTCCACTTGATGGACGGCGAACGAGTAGGTTTCGGGCAGGCGGCAATACTCGCAACAACCGCCGGCTCGCGCGCGCACTCGCTGGCGCAGTTCGGCCGGCAGGCGGGTTTGACTCATGAGGCGGCACCATCGGCTTTGAGCTTGAAGGCAGCCTTGGCCTTGGCCACCCGCATCAGATGTTCCACGCGCATGATTTCATCCCATTCGGCCGTTTCATCCGGCGTCAGGCCCGCGTCATTTTTCTTGGCCAACAGAAATTGGATTCGTTCCGCCAGAGCGGGCGAGGGATGCAAGGCCAGGACTTGCTCCGGTGATGGCAATTCGGCCAAGGTGTCGGCCATATCGGCAAAATGGTTGATCTCCTGTCGAAGACGGCTTTGGCGGCGGTGCAAACCGGCCGTGACGACTTCGGCCCACTCGGTTTCCCTGGCCGGAAAGCTCGCGGCCCATTCATCGGGCAATTCCAACGTTACTTTCATTGGCGTTAAATTACGCGTCTTCACGATGCCTGCCAACCTCAAACACTGACATGTTGGAATTCAAAATATGGGGTCTTCGCCCTCGCAATTTTTCTGACAGCCTGCTCATTCCAGCATTTCAGTTTTAAGCAATTCAGCGTTTTCATAGGTCTCCTCGTTTCCGAAGCTTAGCAACCATCGTGGTAAAGATGGCGAGCAACTCATCCGTTTCTCCGAGTAATTGATCAATCTCTTTACCACGAATTCCACAATCATCGCGTAACAATTCCAGCCATAACTGTGATTCATCCGCCTCCTGTAACAAGCCATCCAACTTGGAAACGAATTCGGCGTCCGATCGGGCTCGTGACGCCTCGCGGGCATGCGCGGCGACTGACGTTCCCGAACGCAGCAACTGTTTCCCCAGCACCCGGACTTCTTCGCGTTCTTTCGGCAGCTTTACATAACACCGGATGATCGCCGATGCGTATTGCTTGGTTCGCCCGCGCAATTCCCCGCTAAGTCTCATACTTTCTCGAAATACTGAAAAGCTGAAACACTGAAATACTGAAATACTAAGAGCTTTCGATTTGGATCTCTTTCAGCATGTCAGCTTTTCAGCTTTTCAGCTTTTGTCTGGGTACTTTCTGCTTT
>JBAXTC010001114.1:0-2016 GCA_037130375.1 Verrucomicrobiota bacterium
CCCTTTCAGGGTTGGGGGTGTAATTGGGATCACACACCCAGGGTAGCGCGCCGCGCGCAACACCTCGTCCTCGAATTTCTGGCCCGAACTCCTGGAAGGCGGAGCGCAACTGCACGAAGTTGGCGTAGCCCCCTTGACCTTTACGATTTCGGCAATTTTTGGCATAGCGTTAAAAGAACAGGAGTGAGGAGTGGGAAGTTGGGAGCAAGGAGTAAGAAAGATTTGGCTCTAAACGCGGGCTATGAGCGTCCGCGTATAGGCTATAAGCGGCGCGTATAGGCGCGCTTATAGAATTCCTGACCGGTTGAACATGGTTGAACAGGCACAAAGTCTCGAATTGTTGGTAGCTACGAACAATTGTTGGTAGCTACGAACAATTGTCCGTAGGCTAGGAACAATTGTTCGTAATCGCGTTATTAAGGGTATTCGGTTCGTCCTCACGATGCCACTCCGCCCTGCAAAGTGTAATGCGTCCAACGCCCGAGTCCGTGCTTCTTGAGCTTCCCGGTCGCCACCATCTTGGCAAGAAGGTAGGAACCCTCGCGTGCGGTGATCCCGCACAGGGCTAGAACGGCTGGTCTAGTAACCCTTCTGTGAGCTCTGACGTATTCTTCGACCAAGGCTTCGTGGCGGGCGGCGGAGATGCCTTTTGAGCGCACACAGGCTTCGGGCTGGCCGAGGCGGTCATAGATGGCGGGAGTGAAATGGTAAACACGGCCTTTCTTTTCGCCTTTGGCCTCGAGCCAGCCGCGCTCGGTAAGGCGTTCGAGCACGCGGCGGGCCTCGGAGGCGGGCTTTTGGATCAAGGCAGTGGCATCTTCGGTGCTGGTGCGGCGCTGGAGGAAGACCTCGTTGAGCACGAGCATTTCGTCGAGGCTTGGGCCGACTCCCGCTCGTTCCTGTTCAAAAATGAAGGCAGCAAACTCGAGGGAAGGTTTTCCGCCCGGCACCACCACGCGCACCCCAGTGGAATCGCTGCGGGAGTAATCGGGAGCCGGGCGTCCGTAGCGGAGTTGACCCGCGAAAATCTTGTCCACCCCGCGGCCGGTTTGCTCGACCAAGCCGATGCGCTTGGCAGCGGCGTAGAGGCGGGCATTTCGCGGTTTTGGCTCATGGACGAGAATATTGCCGACATTAACGCCCTGTGGAAATCCGCCTGGGTTGGTAATGAGAAGGTGGTCGGGATGCCACTGGATAAACACCGTCCCAAGCTGCGAGAAATCCCGGTGGAAGAGAGCGTTGAGCATCGCTTCGCGAAAGCCGGAGCGGCTGTAGTCAGGGACCGGCAGGCGCAACATGCCGACGAGGATCTCGCGTTCCTCGATCCGGGCGTCGAATCGTTTCTGAACTTCCTCGATGAGCTCGATTAGCGGCAGGCGGAAGAAGTCGTTGACTCGGACATCCGCATCGGCGGTGAGCACTTGAAAGGCAGCCTCGTGAGTGGGGACCAGCCGCTCCAAAGCCGTTTGCCGTCCGAGCAGGAGCAACCCGGCGATGTTGGGGACCAGGCGGGTGTCGCGGGTCTCGACCAACTGCAAAGCCTGGGCCAGTTCGATATCGCTGAGGGACAGAAGGGCGGCGTCCCCCCGCAGCGCGGTGATGGTCTGGCGCGTTCGCTCGAAGGCCAGGGAATCGAGGTCTTCCCATCTGGCGTCTGATGGCGACTGGGCGGTGTAATCGAGCAGGCCGAGGTTGACGCGGCGGCTGACGTGTTCGTGGGGGTAAAACGGCACACATTGCGGGCCGTCCGCCGCCATGACGCGCCTCAGGGCGGTGCCGGATTTGGTGGCGCAAATTTCCGGGTATGAGTCCACCTCGACGGCGATGACCGACAGGCCATTGATGGAAATAACCGACACGCGGGAGTTGATGCGCGGCTCGGTGTTATTGAAGATAGCCGCCTGCAGTTTGGCCGGCTCGGTTGTGTTGCCGTGCCGGGGCCGCGCCCCGGTGATCCGCCTGTCATCTTCCACGCCGATCAGGAGGGTTCCGCCCTCGCTGTTAGCAAAACAGACC
>JBAXTC010001115.1:0-2014 GCA_037130375.1 Verrucomicrobiota bacterium
TTCCCGTCTTCCCGTCTTCCCTGTTCACAGGTTGTGACAGGGTGCAACTCTGTTGTCTCTGTTATCTCCTGTGAGTTCAGTTGAATCATAGGTTCCAGCTTTTTGAGCCATCAAAAAGTCAAAGCCTGGTGCGGGGCCTCTGGCCATGCACGGAGTCGGCGTGCGCCATAAGGAGTTTCCAAGTTCATGGAAACAATTGCTGCATTCCGTTTGTCCCCGGTCAGATCATTTTGCGGCGGCTATGGAATCGCGTTCAACTCGGTGGCGGACCAGGGCAGGGTGCGACTGCCGACTTCAGCTTTCACGGCTTTGACTTGTTCGGGGGTGATTGCCGAGGCTTTGTTGCCCCAGCTCTGGCGAATGTAGGTCAGCACCGCGGCAAGGTCATCATCCGGCAAAGCGGCGCCCATGTTCGGCATTGCCAGATTCCAGTCCTGACCCTTGACTTTGAGGGGGCCGCTCAGCCCGAACAGGGGAATGCGAATCATGCGGTTGGGGCTGCCCAGAACCCATTCTGAACCGACGAAAGGTGGCGCCTGGTTTGGTTTGCCCATGCCATCGTTGTTATGGCACAGGCCGCAGATACTCTCGTACACCACCTTGCCTTGATCGATGTCCGGACCGCTGGTGGAAAGCTGGTATGAAGTCAGCTCGGCGACCGAATGGTAGGGCGCGTAAACCTGCTGATTGAACCATCCGCCGTTGCGGTCGAAAAAGACCATTCCCCCGTAAAGCAGGAGGAACAGGAGAACAACCAGCCAAACCGGAACGGCAGCCGAGCCCGCCTTCGGTTCGACAGCATCCGAGGTCAGCGGCATGGATTGATTGGCTTTCCGGCTCATTTGGCTGGGGCATTAACGGGAGCGGCATTGCCGGTCGCGGCCCCAAGGGCCGCGGGAGGATTTGTCGCCGTTGCGGCGTCGGCAGCCGCCACAGTCAGGGGGGCGACGAACAGGGGCGCGTCGGCGCGTAAACTAACCAGATAGGCAGCGAGCGCCCTGGCTTCCTGTTTGGGCAGGATTTCGTATCCTGGCGCGGGGGCCATTTCAGCCGGTAGAACCAGTGCTTCAGGCGACGGGTTATGCTCGATCTTGTGTTTTTCAAAGAGGAACCGATACGGAGGCATGGTGGAAGCTTTCTCGGTCAGGCGCGGCGCGTAGAGATGGCGCAGATGCCAATTGGCGTCTGGCAGGCGAACCCCGACGTTGGCCAAGTCCTGCCCGATGCGCTGGGAACCGGCCATGACGGGAGAGTCGAACAGAAAATCTTCGGCGACGGTGCGCCGTTTACCCCAACCGCGTGCGATGTCGGGGCCGACGGGAACGATCCAGACTTGCGCTTTGGCGCTGGCCGCATTCAGGATTTTGGCGGCAGCATCCGCCGCTTCTTTGGTTATTCCCCGCAGGACGGGCGCGGGGAGTTTAGCGATGAAGTCCCTGGCTTCGGTCTCAGAGAGGCCGGGTTTCACTTTGACCAAGGAGGCGAGGAGAGCGGGTTGATTGGTGCCGGTTTCCGCCAGCACCACATCGCAGACGGTTCCGGATTGGCGAACCTGTTGACTGTGACAATAGGCACAACCGTTGGCGCGATAGACCTGGAGACCCTGCTGCGCGAGGCCGGGACGGGGGATCGGATAGGTCACGGTGGTGCCGAGGGTATTCGTTTGCTGCAATTGGCCGACCTGCAACTGCGGCGTCAGCACGAAACCGCACCACGAACTGGCCATCGCAAAGAACGCGGCGAGAAAGATCAGGGGGCCATAGTTCATGGTTTCGCCTTTACGGCGCAAAGGTCCATCGTGGCAGCCGCATAGGCCGAGACCGCTCGCGGCCGATAGAACCGGACAACCATTCCGAGGAGGTTCACCACAAAAACGACGTGGCCCAGCGCCAGCAGCAGGTCGCCGATGGTGCTCGAGCGCAGGAAGGGCATCGTCGTCTTCACGACTTGCATGAAGCGGACGCCAGACGTTTGCAGACGCAGCTCCTCGACGATGCCGCCACTGGCCAACGGC
>JBAXTC010001116.1:0-2008 GCA_037130375.1 Verrucomicrobiota bacterium
ATCGGAGTGTTAGCGCCGACTGCCGTCGGCGGCTACGATTTCTTGAATCCGCCCTTCCCTCGACAGCCGCCGGGCTGACCGCTCCTGCCGAAGCTTGAGCCATACGGTAGCTTCTGGGAGCGCCTTGCCTGGCGGAGGACCAATTGCCTCTTTACGAGGCCGAACTGCATGTTAGCCTCCGCACAAGATTTGGCAAAAAGAAACGTATGAAACTAAACCTCAGTTCTGTCCTCGCCGGCCTGCTCCTTCTGCCGAGTTGTCTATTCACCGCCCACTCCCAATCATTTCCGCCCCAACTGCGGCTGGACCGGCGCACCAACGCCTTGGAACTGACCGTGAGCAGCTTGTCGGCGACGGGCGCTTTGTTCATCTATCAGGCGCCAGACTTGCAAACGCTCGTGGACAGCCCTTCCTTGTTGTTCGAGACAAATATAGTCTCGACCAATAACGTCCGCGTGCCAATCGCTTCGCCGAGCAGCCCGACCAACAGCGCCTTTTTCTCGGCCGCCAATTGGCCCGGCCGCTCGACCGGCGAGTTTGGCGACCCCGAATATGCGCCGGACACCGCGCCGCCCACGATGATTCTCATCAGCAGCGGCGTGCCCGGGGCACTCACTAACGCGCAGACCTTCACTGCGGACTTCTTCGTGACGGACACCACCGGCCAGGGGCTCGCCCTCAACGCCTCGGCCACCGTCCTGGTCTTGCGTGGGATCGATGGCCAACGGCACCCCGATGCGGCTGTGACGCCATCTGGCGGCCAAATGACCAACGGTCACCTCCGTCTGACGCTTATGATCCAGGCCACCACCCCTCTGGACGGCTACACGCTGGGACTCGAACTCGCGTTCTCCAGTTCAAACGGTGCAAAGGCACTGACCACCGTTCAGCTCCAAGCGCTGGTTTTGGACAATAGCATCCAGTGCCAGCCTGGCCAGACGCCAAAGCAGTGCCTGGATGCGTGGCGCCTGGCCAAGACTGATACCAACCCCTCCTGGGGCTACCCGCTCGCAGGAGGAAACCACCAGGTTGCTGGCACCTTTGGCGAGGGGCGCGGGAATAATAACAGCAACGTGCATAAAGGGCTGGACCTGGTCGCCCTACCTAACACCTCAGTGTATCCCTCCCGCAGCGGCGTCGTCTCGTTTATTGGACCTGTCACCACGAATAAACCTTGTTTGGGGTACTGCATCGTCATTGACCATGGTGACGGTTGGTTTTCTTTATATCTGCACCTGGACGGGAACTCTATTATCCTGCAAGAGGGGGCAGGCCGTAATTCGCGGCCAGACAACGCTCGCGACCAAGCTCAAAGTTAGCACATGCATCGGCACCCACCTGCACTTTGAAATCCAGCGTGGCAGTAATATCGCCCAGTGGCGGGTGCGCAACCCGGGGAAAGGCCAGGACCCTCTGCAGATTGCCGACATAAACCCTGGCAGCAGCATCTTCCGCGTTCCAAGCGGCAGCTTCCCGCCCAAACTTGAAGGGCTCGGGTTGGCTGGCAAGTCTCCAGGCGAAATTGCGTTCGTGAAGGCGACGACCCAGATCTCGACCCCGACCGGTTCGGTATTCGTGTTCGCCTCAGTAGTTGATCGTGAGCTGAAACCTGTTGCTGATGCCAAGTGCGATGGCGCTTATTACCGCATGGGCTTGCGGCGCATTGGCTTCCAGCCGCTGGACGCACCGTCCGTAAGTTGGATTTGGCCTTCCAATCAGAGTGCCATTGATGTTCTCCTGCCGGCCGCCAGCGCCAACAAGACGCAGGGTTTTGCCAGATATAACATACCCAACACCAACCGCTGTGACTGGTACCGCTACTGGTGGAAGTGGGACACCTCCAGCTACGCTGCCAATCGAACAGGTCCCCGCGCTTTCTTCCTTAAGGGGGAGGACTACGCCACCACTCCAGCCAACTACACGTTTACCTTTGGGCCGCAGCTTCTCGGGGTCACTCCCGACCTGCTGGTGGCGGGCCAGTACTTTTTCACGAATGTAGCTTACCTCG
>JBAXTC010001117.1:0-2007 GCA_037130375.1 Verrucomicrobiota bacterium
CCTCCACCCTGGCTGCCTCATTGGCCCATCCGCAAACAAACAATGTGTCGGCTATACGATCAATGTTCGGAAACTGCTCCACCCCTCCACCCAGTTCCAATTCCGAGTTTCCACCAGCCCCCAACATAGAACACCTGCCTCTCCACCTCCCCCAATCTCTCCCCCAGTCATCGTCATCCCTCTCACATTCTCGCTGACTTCGATGCTTGGTTCGTTTGCCGGTCATGGTGTCGATCTTGGTTCTGCCATAAAGCCACGG
Source organism: Verrucomicrobiota bacterium (assembly GCA_037130375.1). Classification (GTDB taxonomy): domain Bacteria; phylum Verrucomicrobiota; class Verrucomicrobiia; order Limisphaerales; family UBA8199; genus JAPLUA01. The sequence continues at coordinate 260 of JBAXTC010001117.1, forward strand.
TGTTCCAGTTCATAACGATTTGTGCTCCGCAGGGGAAGGCTACAGAAATCACAAACACCCTGCCCTGTTGTTGTCGGTCTTGATCCTCAAAAATAGTTTCATTATTATTCACTTTTTTCTTGCATCGTTCTATCAGGTATGCTACTCTTATTATATACAGTAAACAAAGGCACCTAAACCCGCAAAGCCACGATTGAGCAGCACTGTCCATGTGAGACAGACCATGCGAGCAACGTCTGGTCCGCGGTGAAGGAGCCACATCACAAGGAGCAATATATGCTTATTCCAGTAGAACAAACAGATACATTCGACGTTGAACCCGGCCGCTACAGAGCGACCTGCACTGAAAGCCGAGTGATTCAAAAGCAAACCCGCAAAGGCTCTGCAAATCGCCTGCGCATCATCTGGGAGTTAAACATTCCCGGCTCAGAAAACATCCGGTATCTCGTAGGCAAAAGCTACGAACCTACCCTCACTAAAGACAGCTCATTGAGAAACGATCTGCGTAGTTGGTTCGGCCATGACATCAACGCCCGCAATTTCGATACGTCAACGCTCAAAGGTATAAAGGCGATAATCACCGTCAAAGACATCGAAAACGAAGGCTGGGACAATCCATATCACTCGGTGGCGAAAATTGAACCACTCGTCGAAGAGGATTGTGACGATGCCCGATTGATTTCTCCTGACGTGGTGTGCGGGTGAAAAACACAGGCTCGCAGGAGGAGTAGTGCCCCCCTTGCGAGCCTCTCCTCAAACACCAGCACATCCAGCACCAAGAAAAGAACGCACACCATGAATACCCAGAACACTCCAACTTCTCAGCCGCCAGACGGTCAAGGCCATGTCATCCCCGATTCAACTGGCACATCCGATTCCTTCCAATCCCCAGAGTCAGTGTTTCGCAGTCCCCGTATCATCAGTCAACAACAGCAACAATAAAGGATCCCATGAGTACCATAATAAATATGACCCCACCCACAACCGAGCAGGAACCAATTCAACCCCCAGTGCCTCAACGTCCCTTACCGGACTATAAATGGGGTCGCCCTATGTCTATTTCACCAGACGAGGCAAGGCAAATAATGGCTATAAACGCAAAGTACATCAAGATATCAAGCGACAACTATTTACGGATGCAGGAGTTGAACAATAAAAAGCCCATCCCCTACGTCGATCTTCTTGACCTTCTGCTTCTTGTTGGACAGACGGTTATTGACAAAGAAAGGTCCGATGAGTGGTTTACCTCCGGCCAGGTCTCAGCCATGTGCAGGCGATACAAACAACGATGGCAAGGAGTGACCATAAACGCAGCCCCATTAAAACCTCTCGGTGGGGAGTTTAAGGATGAAGGAGGAGAGCTTTGTGACGATAATGTCCTCATCGAATACAAGAGAGAACAACCTGTCGATTCACAAAGACGGTGCAAGAAGCTCTATTTCAAATTCGAGCGTTTAAATAAAACATACCGCTGCCTTGACGCTGCTGTTTTCACCACCACATGAACACTCAATCAACCCTTACAACGGAGAAGATTTTGATTCAGCCCCCAGCACCCCAGCCTATAACCGCAAATGGAGCTGGTGATCTGGTTTTCCCAAAGATCGCTCAGCATTTCGACGCGTTCTGGGAAAGAGAAGGCAGCATCAACAAAGCGCCATCCATAGAAGTCCTGGATTTGATTGATGACTTTTGGGCGCTCACTATTGGACCTCTTGGCAGCCCTCATCATCCCGTGGTCTTTGTTG
>JBAXTC010001118.1:0-2004 GCA_037130375.1 Verrucomicrobiota bacterium
CGGCGCGCAGCGTCACGGCCGTCACCGCGCCGGTGGTTTTGCCGGTCAACGTGACCTACGGCGGCAGCGCCAGCGCGCCGACCAACGCCGGCAGCTATACCGTCATCGGCACAATCAACTCGGCCAATTATGCGGGTGCCAGCACCAACACGCTGGTGGTCAGCGCGCTCCCCGCCACCATCACTCTGGGGAACTTGAGCCAGACCTACAACGGCTCGGCCCGCACCGTCTCCGCCAGCACAGTCCCGGGCGGCCTCAGCCTGAGCGTCAGCTACAACGGTTCGGCCATCGCGCCGACCAATGTGGGCAGTTACCCCGTCGTTGCGCAGGTCACCAGCCCGAACTACGCGGGCGAGACCAACAAGACGCTGGTCGTTGGCATGGCGTCGCAAACCATCGACCTGCAACTGGAGGTGACCAACTCGATCCCGCTCAACGAGTTCACCAACCCGATCGCGGTGATTGCCACCGCCAGCTCCGGGTTGCCCGTGACCCTGTCGCTGAGCAACAACAGCGCGGCTACGCTTACCGAAACGAACACGCTGGTGAACATCGCCAAGACCGGCACCATCTGGATACTGGCCAACCAGGCCGGCAACGGCAATTACCAGGCCGCCGCCCAGGAGGTGGTGACGCTCGATGTGACCTTGGCTTCCCAGACGCTCACCTTCGCGCCCATCCCCGACTTGCCGGCCACCAATGGGCCCATCGCGCTCAACGGCACGGCCAGCTCCGGGCTGCCGATCACCTACTCGGTCATCAGCGGGCCGGCCACGATCAGCAACGGCAACCTCCTCACTCCGACTGGCTCCGGCTTGGTCACCGTGGTGGCGAACCAGTCCGGCAGCGGTGTCGGCAAGAATGGTGGCGGCTATAATCCCGCCCCGCCCGTGATCCAGAGTTTCTACGTCACGCTGGTGCCGCAAGCCATCACCTTCGACCCGCTTTCCGCCCATGACTACGGCAGCGGGTCGTTCTACCTGTCGGCCACCGCCAGCAGCGGGTTGCCGGTCGGCTATGTCTCGTCGGATCCCGGCGTGGTCACCATCAGCGGCAGCAACGTAACCCTCGTGGGTGTCGGCACCGTCACCATTACCGCCAGCCAGGCCGGCAATGGATTTTATGACGCGGCCACTAATGTCAGCCAGGTTCTCACCGTCAACCCGGGCGCGGCCACGGTCACGTTCGATCTCAGCAATCTGAGCCAGAGCTATAACGGCACGGCCCGGATCGTTACTGCCACCACCACGCCTTCCGGGCTGGCGGTCAGTGTCACCTACGATGGCTGGCCCTCGGCCCGGACCAACGCCGGCAGCTACGCCGTCGTCGCCACCGTCACCGACCCCAACTACCGGGGGAGCAGTTCGGATACCAGCCAAATCACGACCAAGGCGTTATCGGTGACGGCTCCCTCGATTGCGTCCAAGGGGTATGATGGCACGGCGACGCCCGGGGCGCTGACGGTTGGGGACTTGTCGGGCTTTGTGGGGAGTGAAAGGGTGACAGCGACGGGAGCGGCGGCAGACTATTCGAGCGCCAATGTCGGAACGTATTCCAGCGTCGCCATTACCTACACGCTGCACAACGGGACGGGTGGCGGGTTGGCGGCCAATTACAGCCTGGCGACCGGGGAGGCGAGCGGGCAAATCACGCGGAAGGCTTTGTCGGTGACGGCCCCCTCGATTGTGTCCAAGGGGTATGATGGCACGGCAACGCCCGGGGAGGTGGCGGTTGGGGACTTGTCGGGCTTTGTGGGGAGTGAAAGCGTGACGGCGACGGGAGCGGCGGCGAATTATTCGAGCGCCAACGTCGGAACGTATCCTGGCGTTGACATTACCTACACGCTGCACAACGGGTCGGGTGGCGGGTTGGCAGGCAATTACAGCCTGGCGAACGGGGCTGCGAGCGGGCAGATCACGCCGAAGGCGCTGACGGTGACGGGGATCACCGCGGCCAGCACGGTCTATGATGGCACGACGACGGCGAAGCTGGGCGGGACGGCGG
>JBAXTC010001119.1:0-2003 GCA_037130375.1 Verrucomicrobiota bacterium
CACCAACTCGCGGAGGCTGAACACTTCAAGTTCAAGCTGGAAATGGTCACCGGCTTCAATCTTCGAGAAGTCGAGGATTTCATTAATGATGTCGAGGAGCGCCTGGCCGCTGGTGGCGACGGTGCGGGCAAATTCGGTTTGGCGGGGATCGAGGGTCGTGTTGAGGAGCAGGCTGGTCATGCCGAGCACGGCGTTCATGGGGGTGCGAATCTCGTGACTCATCATCGCCAGAAAGTCACTCTTGGCGCGGTTGGCGGCCTCCGCCCGCCGGGCCATGTCGTTCGCGCGCGCGGTGGCTTCTGCGAGAGACTGGTTGGTCTGGCGAAGCTCCTCCTCGACCCGTTTGGCGTTGGTGATGTCGCTATTGGTGCCGAACATCATCAACGGGTGACCGTCGGCGGTGCATGTGACGACTTGACCGCGGTTATGCACCCAAACCCAGTGGCCATCCTTGTGTTTCATGCGGACATGACACTCGTAAAAGTCGAGTTCGCTGGAGAAGTGGCGTTGTAGCAACTCACGCGCCATTTTCAGATCGTCAGGATGAACCAGCATTTCCCAGGTCTTGATACTGATGGGATCCAGTTCCTCGATGGTATAGCCGAGCATCTGCGCCCAGATGTCATTGATGACCACTTCACTGGTCTGGACGTTCCATTCCCAGGTTCCGGAACGGGTTCCCTGGATGATGCTGTCCAGACGCTGGCGCTCTTGCAGCAACTTCAGCTCGGTGGTTCTGCGGTCGGTGATGTCGATCATGGCAGTCAGGAGGAATTGCCGCCCCTGGCTGGGGATCATCTCGGTCGAGAGGAGAACATAAAGGATATTCCCGTCCTTGCGGCGGGCTTGCACCTCGAAGTTCGTGACGTGCCGGTTGGTCTGCAGTTGATTGGCCACCGCGGCCTGTTGCTTCGCGTCCGCGAACATGCCAAGTTCAGCGGCGGTGGTGCCGAGAACCTCATCCCTGCCATAGCCGAGCGTCTTGAGGAATGCCTCGTTGGCATCCGAGAACCGCCGCTCCGGCAGGAGAGATATGGACATCGGCGTGGGGTTTCTGTGGAACAGGGTCTCGAAACGCCGCTGCGCCTCCTGCTCGGCGGTCAGGTTCTTGGCGACGTTGAAGAAGCAATCTTCGCCGTTCCATCGGCCGGACCAAATGTGGGTTTGGGCCGGGACGAGGCTGCCGTCCTTGCGCGCGAGCGGCAGGGAATGGCTATTGCGCTCGCCCCGAAGTATGGCGGCATAGATTTCCTCGGCTTGCCGACGCTGGTCCGCTGGATACATTTCCAGAACGCGCATGGCAGCGACCTCTTCGACGTTGCGGTCCAGGGTGCGCAGGGCGGCGGTATTGCCGAAGATAATGCGCCCGTCGGTCGCGGCTACGATGATGACATCCGTCATGGACTCGAAGAAGGCGCGAAAGTTGGTCTCGCTCTCACGCAGGGCCGTCTCCGACTGCTTTTGGGTGGTGACATCGGTATCGCTGCCGCGGTAGCCTCGCAGAGTTCCGTCGGAGTTCAGGATGGGAATGCCGTTGGTGAGAACCCACAAGACGCGGCCGTCTTTGGCCTGCACGGAGTTGAGCAGATTCTGGAACGGCTGTTTGCGATCGAAGACCTCGAAGGCGGCCTTCTTGAACGCCTCGCGGCCGGACTGGGGATGCAGATCGTAGAAGTGTAAACACCCCGCCACTTCGTCCGGACGGTAGCCCAGAAGGCTCTCGGCCACAGGGCTGACATAAGTGTAGAGACCCAGGGCGTCCACTTCCCACGTGATGAAGCCGCTCTGCGCAGCCAATTCGTCAAACCGGGCCTCGCTCGCGCTTAATTGATCCCGCTGATGATGCTCCTCGGTCACATCGCGGAAGACGAGCACCGCCCCGAGCACGGCGCCAGCCGCGTCGTGGATGGGCGCGCAACTATCGGCGATCTGGCGCTCGACGCCGTTGCGGGCAATAAGCACGGTATGGTTGGCCATGCCGACGTTGCAGTTCTCGCGCAGCG
>JBAXTC010000112.1:0-14656 GCA_037130375.1 Verrucomicrobiota bacterium
GGCAAACTTCATAGTCTAAAAGCAGTTACAATTCAAAGCGCGACTCGTGCGCCCTACGGACAGTGTCGCACAACCCGTCCGAACCTCAAGACGGCTTTCTCTGCGCAAGGTAACAAGTAAAACCGCCGGAGGCGCGCAAAGGCGCCTCATCCCTTTGGCTAAATCTCGACGGTCTTGCCCGGGATGGGGGCCGGATAGCGGCCTTGGGCGTCGGCCTGAACGGGGGCGGGGCTCTTGTCGGTAAGCTCATCCACATTGGGGCAGAACTTGAAATCTGACGCCATGGCCTCGTCCCAGGTGATGGTCTTCCCCGAATGCACGGCGGCCCGGCCCATGATCGCGCCGAGGTTTGAAAGGGCGGCCCGCCGAGCCTCGTTGTGCGGCTTGTTGTTCCGAATGGCGCTCAGCAGCACGTCCCACTCGGCCTGCCACGGATTGACGATTTCCTTGGGCGCCCGCCACGCGATGTTGGACTGCTCGGTGCGCTGATTCTTATAGAGCCACGAGGTTGGGGCATGGATGTTGCCCGAGAACTTCGCGGCGCACTTCGTTCCGTGAACAAAGGTGGCGAAGTCGTCGTAACAATTCGGAGTATAACGGCCGGTTACCAGGGCTTTGGTGCCGTCGGCGAACGTGTATTCGATCGAGTAACTGTCGAGGTTTTGGCTGCAATCGGTGCTGCCAGCAAAACGCCCGCCCACGCCGTGCGCGGTCACGGGCAAGGAATCCTTGATCCAGAAACATTCATCAATCTGGTGAATCATCAGCTCGATGAAAACACCGCCGGAGGGCCAGAGGATCTGGTAGGGATGGCCGGGGCTCAGTTGCCAGAGCAGCTCGTTCTCTCCCCGCGGAAAGGGCCCCATGAAATAGCCCGAATCCATGCGATAAGCGCGGATGAGTTGGATGTCGCCCATGGCGCCGTCGCGAATCTTTTGGATCAGGGCCTGGCGGGCGGAGGAATGACGGCACATGAGCCCGGCGCCGATCTTGAGGTTCTTCTTTTCCGCGGCTTCACCCGCTCGCAGGATGCGTTTGATGCCGCCCGGGTCGGGTGCGAAATCTTTCTCCATGAACACGTTGACCCCCTTCTCTACCGCATACTCGAGGTGGGGCGCGCGAAAGCCGGCGTGAGTGGTCAACATCGCCACGTCGCCTGGCCGCAGGCAATCGATGGCTTTCCGATAGGCGTCGAACCCGAGGAACCGCCGCTCGGGCGGCACATCGATCCAATCCCCCAACGTCTGGCTCAACGCGGTGTGGGATTGGTCCAGCTTGTCCTGGCGCAGATCGGCCATGGCAATCAGTTTGATCGGCCCCCCGGCGCCCGTGCCGGCGGCTCTTTTTGTGCCGCCGTCGTCGCCCAAAACCAATCCGCCGGCTGACATGGCATTGGCCACCGCGCCACTGCCCCGGCCGCCGCAGCCGATCAAGGCCAGGTGGATGGTGTTGCTCTCTGCGGCATGAACGTAGGGAATCGCCATTCCCGCCAGGGCCGATGCGGCGGCGAACTGACTGGTGGTTTTGATGAAATCGCGACGTGAAGCAAGTTGATCTTGGCTGGTCTTCATATACGCCATGCTTGTTCGGAGAGCGAACCGTTGTCAATAATCAATTACCCCAATTCAGCAAATTGTGCGCATCTCAGCAATCCAAAACCACCACCCTGGGTAATTGATGTGGATATTCTTGTCCGCTCCCGGAGATCAGTCAACCCCGAAGGGGACTGGAATGTCCAATGCCACTAGGATTTGACCATCCTCATCCCGGAGGGATGGCCGAAAATAGCCCAACGTTTTAACGTTGGGTGCGCGGGTTTAGATGTGCATAAGTCCCGACAGGGACGGCTGAACCCCTGCGAGATCGGTCAGTCGTCCTTTCAGGACTTATCGCACTGTGGGCGCTGGTTCCCACGGCGCACTAAAACGTTGGGCTATTCTCGCATGTCCCTACGGGACAAAGGCTTGGCCAGGTTTATCGGGCCTTCTCTGGGATCAAATCCCAGTGGCATTTGACAAGAATGTCCGCGCTCCAGAAAAACCTGGGATGCGCACATCAGGAAATCGCAGCCGATTTCTACGGCCCTTGTCTTACCCTATAAACAGGGTCTCCAATGCTGTCTTGCCGCCTGAAATCACCCACTCGGTTGCCAGAAGAGCCCGGTTTCCCAACCTTTCCGTTTTTATCCTTTATCCTTTATCCTTTATCCTCGCTGGTTCCGGCGCGGGCCGAGGCGCTGGCGCGCGCAGTTTCCCGTAAATCCACCCCTCGATCGGACGGAGCGGGCGCAGCAGGTTGTAAAGCGGCGGCCAGTAGATGAGCCGAATCCGCACGACCGACAGGAGCATCACCAGCGAGGTTCGAACCAGCGTAACTTTGGAGCCGATTTTATCTGTCCATTCGGTCGGCACCTCAATGATGCGATAGCCGGCGTGCTTGAGGGAATAGAGCAGGTTGATATCAAACGCCATGTCGGCAATGCGCAGGGAGCAGTGAATTTTATCGACCGCCTCGCGCCGCATCACCTTCGCGCCGCATTGGGTGTCGCGGATGTTCATCCGGAACAAGCATTGCACGATGAAGTGGAAAATGCGGCTGGCGAATTGGCGGCGGCTGGTTTGCTCGACGTGCAGCAGCGCCCCCGGCAGCCAGCGCGAGCCGATCACACAGTCCACTCCGCCGATATGCTTTACCAGCTCATGAAAAGCGTGCGGCGGAGTCGCGCCGTCCGCGTCCACGTAGCCGATGAGGTCCGCGCGCGGTGCCAGCCTGAGCCCCTCGATTAGCGCGCCCCCTTTGCCGATGGCTTCCGGGAACTCGAGTGCGCTGATGGCGGGGAAATCCGCCGCCACGCGCTGCACCACTCCGAGGGTGTTGTCCTTGCAACCATTGAGCACCACGACGAGCTGGAACTTACCCTGGTAATGGTCGTGGAAATAGCGCCCGTAATCCCGCAAGACGGGTTCGATGCGGCGTTCTTCATTGTACGCCGGGATCAGCAGCAGCAGACTGGGCTCAGTCACGCGAATAAGTTACTTGATGTTCAGTTCCCGCTCGATGTGAAACTTCTCGATGCGCTTGCGCAGCGTGGCGCGCGTGATCCCCAGCAGCTTTGCGGCGTGGACCTGGTTGCCATCGGCTTCTTTAAGCGCCTGAATCACCAACTCGCGCTCCACCGTCGGAATGACTTTCAACTTTGGATCGCGGCGCGCCCACTGGAATAACTGCCGCGCCAGGACGCCAATATCCGAAACCCCGCCTTCGCCAGCAGTCGTATGGACCGAGAGGACCGGGCCGGACGCGGAGGCCTCCCCGATGATTTCCGGCGGCAGATCTTTGAGCAGGACGACGTCCCCTTGCGAGACCACATGCACCCGCCAGAGGACGCTCTGCAGCTCACGCACGTTTCCGGGCCAGTGATATTTCTCCAGTTCGCGCACGGCATTGGAGGCAATGGACTTAGGCTGAGGCGGCGTCCCGGCGGCCCACTTGTGAAGGAAGTATTTTACCAGCAGTGGAATGTCTCCCTTGCGGTCCTGGAGCGGCGGCATGTGGATGCCCACGCCGTGCAGCCGGTAATACAAGTCTTCGCGGAATTGGCCTTCTCTGATCGCGCGTTTCAGGTCCTTGTTCGTCGCAGCAATGACCCGCACATCGGCTTCGATCGACGCATTGCCGCCAACGCGCTCGAACTTTCGTTCCTGGAGCACGCGCAGAATCTTTGTCTGGGTGGCGGGCGTCATGTCGCCGATTTCATCGAGGAAAATCACGCCGCCGCTGCATTGCTCGAACTTGCCGACGCGCTGGTTCACCGCGCCGGTGAAGGCGCCACGCTCGTGCCCGAAAAGCTCGCTCTCGAGCAATTGCTCGGGAATGGCCGCACAGTTCACGCCGACAAAGAGTCGTTCGTGGCGGCCGCTGTGTTTCCAAATCTCCCGGGCGACGAGTTCCTTGCCCGTCCCGCTGTCGCCGGTGATGAGCACGGTGGTGTCCGTGCCGGCGAACTGGCCGATGAGCTTGAAGACCTGCCGCATCGGCTCGCTCTGCCCCACAATCTTCGATTCCATGTCCTCGGGCTGCAAGAGGGGCCGGCCATTCTGCTCGAAGTTGTAGCGCGTTCCCTGGCGCATCTCCTGAGCCGCTTTGAGGGCGTTGCCGATGACTTCTTTGAGCTGGGGCACGTCGAACGGCTTGATTAGGTAATCGTAGGCGCCCAACTTCATGGCCTCGATCGTCGTCTGTGTCGTGCCATACGCGGTCATGAGGATGACAAGCAGCTTTGGATCGAACTGGCGGATGCGCCGCAGGGTGTCAAGACCCGTCAGGCCGGCGCCCATACGGTTGTCGAGAATGACCAGGTCGGGCTTGAGTTTGGGAATAATCCGCAGACCCTCCTCGCCGCTGGAAGCTGTAGTGAACTCGATTTCCGGCGAATCAAATATCCGCTGGAACGAGTATCGCACATCAGCTTCATCGTCGATTAACAGCAATTTGCTCATGGATGCTTCCGGACAGTCAGCCCTAAAGATAACCAATTCGGGTCAATAGGACAGCGGCAAGCGTCAGGGCTGCGTGGTGATCTTAACGCCGTAGTTGTTGCGCAGGAATGTCTGCGTCTGGCTCGCGCTGTTGTGGGTGGTGTCCATGTAGCCGGCAGCCATGCCGCTGGTGAAGGCCGCCGAAGCCGATGTGCCCTGCACGTACCACGGCTGGTTCCGGTAATAGATCACACTGGTGCCGGGCGCGCCCAGGGAAATGAAGCTGCCGCGGTTGGCATAGCTGGCCAGATGCCCCTGGTCGATCGCCGTCACCGCCATTACTTCCGGATAGGCCGCCGGGAAAAACGGCGTGGTGACCGGCGTGTTGCCGGCGGCACCGATGAGGACCACGTTTTTGGCGCTCACCTGCTGGATGACGTCCTGCAGAAATGGGCTGTTGCCATCGCTGCCGAGGCTCAGGTTGATGATCCTGGCGCCGTTGTTGTAGGCGGTGGTAATGCCGTTGGCGACATCGAAGGTGCTGGTGGTGGCGTTGGGGCCATAGACATCGACGGATAGTATCTGCACGGCGGAACTGCCCTTGGTAATATCGGCGAGGCTCCACAGAATGGTTCCAGCCATCGATGTGCCATGAGAAGGCGAGTTCGGGTCGAGTTGGGCGTCACCGGCCACAGAGAGCTGCTTGAGGACGAAGCTGTCCAAGCCGTTGCCAAGTGGTTGCAAAGCGGTATCGACCAGGCCGACAATGATGCGGCCAGTGTCAGGCGGGGTTTTAAGCTGCAACTGGGGCGGCGGGGGCAAATTCGAGGATTGGGCGTTCATCGGGCCGGACGGGCGGTCCATCGAGTAGTTGTTGTCCACGGAGGTGACGTCGGGGTTGCTGGCGAGTTGCTGGCGGGCGGTGTCCGCGGCCGCCTGGTCATCGAATTGGAGGCGGTAGGCATTGAGGCTGTCGATGCGGCCGGTGACTTTGGCCCCGAGAAGCTTGGCCAGGTCGTCAATCTTCGCGCCGGGCTTGAGGCGGACGATGAGTTCGTTGGGGATCAGCTTGCCCTTGTCGGCGAACTCGGCGGCCTTTGGGCTGACGAGCTGAGTCGCATTCTTTATCGTGGTGCAGAATACGAAGAGTCTGGGGCTGGCGTTGGTCTCGGTAATGAGTGCGAAGTTCAGGTCGCCGAGGAGCAAACGCAGGGCCTCGCCGGGAGGCAGATTTTCGAATTTGGCCGAGACTTTGCGGGCGGTCTCAGGCTCGACGAGGATGTGCCAGCCGGTGGTCGCGGCGATTTGCTCCAGAAGCTGGAAAAGGTCGCCGGATTTGATGTCGGCGCTGACGCGGTTGGTCTGCCAGTGGAGGGTGTCGGCGGCAAACGCCGGCGCTGCGGCGAGCAACGCCAGAGCGAGCCACAGCCGGGCGAGGCCCGAGCGGAGCTGGATAGGGCTGGTCATAATTCTGTCATTCAGACTGCGTTTTCATTTCCGCCATTCAATCTATGGCGTCTCACATGTATTATACACTCAATTCGCAGTTCGGATGCGATAAAAGCGTTGCGCGGCGGCGGAATTGGTGTCGGTCCATTGCGCAGCCGAGTTGGAGGGGGTGAGGGTCGCGCTGTTTTGGAAGCCATTGGCAAGGTTGGTCGCGCTCAGGATATCGTAGCTCCGACCAGCCACGGCAGCCCAGACGAGCCTGGGCGGCGGCGCATCGAGGGATACCGGGAAGGGCGAGTCTCTGCCAACCAGCCGAATCCATTTGGTTTCGGTGCGGTATTGCTGACCGCTGCTGGCGGTGACCAGGGCGTAAAATGGGTGCCGGCCCAGGTCGAGGTTCGTGCCGGGTATGGCGAATACCGCGGTTGACTGGTTGAGGACGTTCGTTAGCGAGCCGCCGGTGCTGAAGAGTTCGATCTTGCTGATGTTGGTCGTGTTGGCAACGACGGAGAATTGGAGGGCGGCCTCGAGCGCCGTATTGGTGTCGCCGAGCAGGGTGGTGAACTCCGCTGCGAGGGAAGTGTTTTGGACGCGCACGGCCTGCGCGATGCGTTGCTGCGTGCGGACATGGCTGCCTTCATAAGCAACGGCAGTCAGCTCGTGGCAACCGTCGGCATGGGTCGTGGTGTCGAAGGTGAACGTGAGCGGAAGGTTGGTCGTGCCGGCAGTGACGTATAAATGGTTGCGCGGCTGCAGATCGGCCAGATTCTGATCAAGGTTCATGGTTCCGGTGGGTTGAAAGGTGAATTCCGGCGTGCCGGAAAGGGTGGCCGCAAGCTGGGCGGCGCTCCAGCCAGTGGAGCGCGCGCGGAGATTGAACCGGGCGAAGGGAGGCGAATAGGCATCGTAGTTGCGGAGGTCCTCCGCCGTGACGCCATCGCTGCCTTGCAGCGCGGGCGTGGCGTTGATCAGATTCACCAGTGACCGCGTGAGCGTCGAGATGCTGGTGTTGCCGGCACTGTTGGTGGCTCCGACGGCGACCACCTGGCCATTGGTCTTGGTGACGGTCAGCAGCAGGCAACTGTCCACGGTCGGGGCGCAGGAGACGGTAAATGTGCGAATGCCGAACGCAATGCTGTCGAGGAAATTGTTGCGAGTGGCGCCGATGAATGTGGTGAGCGCCGCGGCGGTGCCGGCGGAACTGGCGGCCGAGATCGAAATCTGCGTGCCCGGCTGGGCAAGGTCGAATGACTGCAGTTCGATGCGGTCTCCGTGAGCGAAGGCGCTAACTTTGGTGAGGTTCGTTTTGCTGGGCGTGTTCAAGACCGCGGTCAGGTCTGTGGTGGCCGACTGGATGGTTGCGCTCGCCGACACGCGGTAAGTCATCCGCTGCCCGTTGATCGTCACTGTGAGAGCGTTGTTCTGGCTCGGCGAAATGTTGGTCAGCGTTTGGGCGTACGTGCCGTCCACGAAAAGGTCCACTTGCTGGACAGGATGATTTGTGTCGGCAGCATTGATTTGGAGGCAGAGATTAGTCGTGCCGCTCAGGACCGCGTTGGCGGGGAGATTGCTCCAGGCACCGCTCGGGGGCTGCGCAAAGGGCGCCACCAGGGGTTCGCCCACCAGCAGGCCCTGATACGGGTTGGTCACGCTTTGGTAATAGCATTCGGCCATGTTGAAGCCGCGCGCCTGGTAGAAATAGTTCTGCGGCGATGGGAATTTTTGCAAATAATTGCACGGTTCGATGACGGTGCCATAGGAGCCGGCCGCCCCGAGGGCCAGCAAAGCCAGAACGTTAAGCTGGCCAGTCTGATCGGTGGCGGGCTCGAATATCCTCCCGCCGAAGGAAGTCAAATTGTCGGCCAGAGCTCCGGGCACAAACGCGGTGCTGTCAAGGACGTAAACATTGCCCCAACCGCTTTGGAGACCGAGGATGTCGCCGAGGTAATAAGCCGGATCGGCGTTGGTGCGCTGCATCGAGTAATTGCCGCGCAGTCGTGTGTTAAAGATGGCGTTATCGAAGAACGGGTAGCGGATATTACGATTCACATCCGACAAACTCTTGGCCAGATAAACGGTTTGTGACGGGAATGTGCCGTCGCTGGCTACCCCGCGGTCAATTACCAACTTGGCCTCGGCCAGGTTGCTCGAGGTTAACATAACCGCAAGAAAGTTCGTCTGGCGGTTGCCCGGGGCGACGGAGCGGAAAACATACTCGCTGCCGGCGTAAGCGTTGAAGGAACCATCCGCCAGGGAGCAGGACGCCGGCGCACCTGGCCCGGGCGGGGGGGCGTCGGGTATGAACCCGGAAAACAGCGCCGTCGTCGTGCTGTTGGCGCCATTGCTGTCGGTTACGCGATAGGGAAAAGCCATGCACAACAGCACGTAGTCGATTTGGTTGGTCAACTGTCGCGCCGAAAGCATCGCGAGCAGGGGGTTGAGAATGACCGATTGGAAGTCGGACCTGGACCACTGGACGTTGCCCCCCGGCCAACTCGTCCGCAGAAAGTTCTGGGGCGGCACCTGCCTCTGCTCACAGTAGTAATTACCCAATTGAACCGAATTGGTGCTGTTTTGATTGACGACCACGACGACATTCAGGCCGCTGCCACCCGCCCAAAGCCGGAGGGCGGCGCACCAACAAAGGAGGCCGGGCAGCAGACGCAAAACTAGCTTCATTGTCCCACCTTGACGGAAACCGCCGAAACAGTAAAGCGGCAGACGGGGAGACCTGCCCCACACCCGGCCATAATTGCTGAAACGCACGCTTGCAATCTATCGGCGGTCGCTCCATTCTATCTCTGCGGCATTTGCAAGGCGCGCCGCAATATATGCGCCTGATGTAACGTAATGAGCACATTACCTGATAACGAACTAGATCTTGACAAACTCTTCCTGCCCGCTTGGGCGCAAGAGCCTTCCGCCTCAAAGTACGCCAAATACGAGGGCGAAGACACTCGACCCGACCGCCGCGGCGATCGGGACCGTCGCGGCCCGCGCCCGCCCCGCCGTGATGGTCCACCCGGACCGCGGCGAGACGACCGCCGTCCGCAGGGCGATTACCGAGGTCCGCCCCGACCGGAAGGCGGCGCGCCGCGTCCTGAAGGCCCTCGCGGCCAGATCGGAGGCGGCGAGCGGCCCGACTTCCGCCGCGGCGATAGACCCGAGGGTCGTCGTTTCGACCCGCGCGAGCGTCGTGATCTGCCCCCGCCCCTGCCGGAAATCGAGCTGAATCTGCGCCCCGAAGATAAAGGGGTCGAATCGCTGGCGCGCCAAATCAAGATGACGGGCCGCGCGTATCCGCTGTTCGACATTGCCCAGATGATTCTCCAAAAGCCGGAGCGGCACACGGTCGAGTTCAGCGTAAAGAAGAACGCCGAGGGCAAGCCTGTGCAGCCGTTGTTTGTTTGCGCACTCGATGACACGCTGTGGCTCTCCGAGGACGAAGCGGCCGGGCATGTGTTGCGGAAGCATTTTGCGACTTTTTACCAGACCGAACGCACGGCCACCGAACCGCCAAAAGGCAAATACACGTTCGTGGCGCAGTGCGGCATGAGCGGGATCATCCTGGGGCCGCCCAATCACCACGACTACCAGAACGCGTTGCGCAAGTTGCACGCCGAACGCTTTTCCCGCATGCCCTTCGACGTTTACAAGTCGCGCGTGAAGATCGTGCGCGATGAGGAGGTCGTGAAGAAATGGGTCGATGACCAAAGCTGGAAGACCGATTTTGTGTGTCTGAATCTGCCCGAGGCGGTTCGGCTGGACAGCATGGAGGCGGTGGAAAAACATTTCCGCGAGACGCACAAAGATAACATCATCAAACCGGTGGATATCCACCGGCTCGGCGGCGCGGCAGCCCGCGCGTTGCGCTGTCCCGAATTGGTGCGCCTGGTGCGCAGCGTTTGGGAAGATCAGCGACGTTTTCCGCTGCAGATCGCCACAGTCCTCAGCCAGCAGTTCGCCGGACACGGCCTCCAGTTCTTCAAGGTCAACAAGACCCTCACCCACGTCTCCGTCGCGCGGCCGCATTTCCTCGATATGACCGAGACGCCCGTCTCCGAAGGCGTCAAGCGCATCGTCGATTTCATCAGTGCGAATCTGAAATGCAACCGCCGCAAGCTGGTCGAAGCGCTGGCGCCGTCCGCTGCGCCTGCGCTCGTTGAAACGCTGGCGGCAGGAGGACAACCGGCCCTCCAAGCGGAAAGCGCGCAACCGACGCCCGAGCAGACCGCGGTGATTGCGGATTTGCACTGGCTGATCCACCAGGGCCACGTGATTGAGTTCGCCAACGGGATTCTGGAGACGGCCAAAAAGCCGCTTCCGAAACCCCCGAAGCCCGAAGCCAAGCCGGTCGAGAAACGAGCGGACCCTGCGCCCCAGGCCGAAGTTGTGCCTGCGGCTGAACCGGTCGCGGCTGAGCCAGTGGGCGCGGCGGATGCACCACTCCCGGAAGCAGCGATACCGGCTGAAGAAGTGCCAACGGTTGACCCCCAGCCGACCGAGGTCTCAAGTTCGATGAGCGAAGCTTCGTCCGTAACAGCCGCCGAAGCCGTCGTGACGCCGGAGTCAGCCCCGACCGAACGGCCATTGTGATCCTCATGTTCCCCAGAGCCGTAATGTCACGCAGCCCACTCCACGTAAGACGGCCGGACCTCCTGTCACGCATCACGCATCACGCATCACGCATCACGCACCACCCCCCCCATGTCATTTAGCAAACTAGGCCTTTCCAGCATAATGCTGGAGGGGGTGAAGGCGATGGGTTATATCACCCCCACCCCGATTCAACTACGGGCCATTCCACTGATTCTCAAGGGGCAGGACGTGATTGGGAGCGCGCAGACGGGAACGGGCAAGACAGCGGCCTTTGCGTTGCCGATACTTTCCCAACTTGGCACGCATAGTCCTCAGACGCGCATGCTCGTCCTGGAGCCTACGCGCGAGCTGGCCGCCCAGGTCGAAACCGCTATCCACGATTTCGCCCGGTTTACGGACTTGCGCACGGTCGTCATGTTCGGCGGCGTAGGTTACGGGCGGCAAATGGAGGCCCTGAAGAATGGTGTGGATGTCATTGTAGCCACGCCAGGCCGGTTGCTCGATCATATCCAGCAGGGCGCCTGCAAGCTGAACTGCGTCAAGTTCCTCGTGCTCGACGAAGCGGACCGGATGCTCGACATGGGGTTCCTGCCCGATGTGCGGCGCATCCTCGACCGATGTCCCCGCGACCGCCACACTTCTCTTTTTTCCGCCACCATCCCGCCGGAGATCGGAACACTCATACAATGGGCGATGCGAAATCCCGAGACGATTGAGATCGGCGCGCGCCGCACGCCCAAGGACACGGTCAAGCATGTGATCTACCCCGTATCCGATTCGCAGAAGGCCGATCTAGTGCTGGAACTTCTCAAGCGAGTGAACTACGAATCGGTGATCGTCTTCTGCCGGACCAAACACGGCGCCGACCGTGTCGCCCATCTGCTCAAGCGGAGCAACCATGCCGTGGCAGTGCTGCATTCAAACCGGACCCAGCGGGAGCGCGAGCAGGCCTTGCGCGGCTTTCGCGACGGTCGTTTTGAAGTGCTTGTCGCGACCGATATTGCGGCGCGCGGGCTGGACATTGCCGATGTGAGCCACGTGATCAACTACGATGTGCCGCAGCATCCGGAGGATTACATTCACCGCATCGGCCGCACCGGCCGCATGGAGGCCACCGGCGACGCCTTTACGTTGATGGTGGCTGAAGACATCCGGCACGTGAGTGCCATCGAACGGTTCATCAGCCAGAAAATCCCCCGCGTCAAGCTGGAGGATTTCAACTACACTTACACCGCGCTTTTTGAAGAAGGCAAGCCGGGCCAGCCGGCTGGCGGCGGGCGGGTCCGAGGCGCGCGGGTTCGAGGAGGCTATTTTTACGGGCCGGCGCGGCGTCGGCGTTAGCACGACGGTTCAAATAACTTTGGGCTTGCGGACACGGGCCAGGTCGGCTGTGCTTTCGTATCATCCCACGCGAAATGATATCTTGGCGATGAAATCCCGGCCAAAGCTGTGCTGTAAACGATCGAGAATTTCCTTGCGGCGGTAACGCACGATTTCGCTGAGCCACACGCTGCTATCCACGGTTACAAAGAGCGTGCCTTTGCGGATGCCGGTGGGTTGCGCGTGGGCGATGACGTTCGGGTCGAGCAGGTTGTTCCACACCTTCACCACTTCGGCTTCCGCGCGGCGGCTGTCCATGCGCAAGTCTGCCAGCACGCGCGGCAGCACGGCGCTGACCGGTTGGGCGCGCATGGACTGGGCCCGTTCGAGTGGCGCGAGATCGACGCCCCGCCATTGAGCGAAGACCCTTTGGCGCGATGTGACCTTCCCCGGGCCGAGCGGCGGAATGTAGCGGGGCGGAGGGGGCAGCATTTGCTTGCGGGGAAGTTATCTGAGTTGCATGGTTGCATCAGTTACATGAGGCGGGTTCCTGGCCAACCCAATGCAACGATGCAACCATGCAACTACTGCAACGTATTACACTTTATCCGCGCGGTGCTCATCCAGCACGAGCACGCCATGCGGCGGCAGATCGTAATTGCCGGAGAAAGTGCTGCCGGTCAGGAAATCGTGCATGGGTTTGTAAAACTGGATGCGCAGCGGCGAGCTTTGGTGGTTGAGCAGGAAAAACACTTTTTCATCGTCTTTCTGGCGCATGCTGACCTCGACATTGTCCGGGACTTTGAGGAGCGGATGCAGGTTACACAGTTGGCGCAGCCAGGTCACCATGTCCTGGTAAAAAGGCTGGTGGCTTTGCGTGCCAATATAAATCGCCTTCCCGAGTCCGAATGTGTTCATGGTCATCGCCGGGCGGCCCGCGTAGAAATCCTTCGCGTAAGTGGCGAGAACCTGGCAGTCCTTGGGTTCGATGAGATCGCACCACAGCCTGGCCGGATGGAGGTGGCTGGTGGGGAAGGTTCCCTTGAAGGTGAGATGATTCTCTTCTCCGGGCGGCAACTGATCAAATTCGAGAACTTCCAGGCCGAACAAATCCGTCAGATCGTGGGGATAGCCAGTGTCCGGCGCCATGTTGTGTTCATCCACCAAGCCGGTGTTGAATGTCGAGACCAGGGTGCCGCCGTTTTGGACATAGAGTTTCAGTCGGTCCGCTTCTCCCGCGGAGAGCAAATGCAGCGATGGCGCCACCACGAGCTTGTAGCGGGATAAATCTTCGGTGGGGCGCGCGAAATCCACCGCAATGTTCCGGTCATGCAGCGCGTTGTAGAAAAGCTGGATGTGCTCGCGCAGGTTGAAGAATTTGTTCGGCTGCATCGGTTGTTGCAGCGTCCACTCGTTGTCGTGGCTGTAGAGGATGCAGGTCTCCGCTTGCAGGTGCGTGCCTTTGAGCGAAGGCGCCAGCAGTTTCATCTCGTCGCCGAGTTGGGCAACTTCCTTGAAAATCCGGCCATCGGTCCGCACGGTGTGCGGCAGGACTGCGCCATGGAATTTTTCACTGCCGAAACGGGGTTGCCGCCACCGGAAGAAGACAATGGCGGTCGCTCCCCGCGAAACCAACTGATAGGTGAACATACGGAGCACCCCTGGACGCACCAGCGAGTTGACGTCCTGCCAGGTAACATTGCCGGCCTTCTGTTCCATCACCCAAAAACCCACATCGCCATTCGGGGTGCGGATGTTCGTCTTCTTGAGCGAGCGCAGCATGTCAATTTCACAGGCCAGTTCGGATGACTTGGCTTTGAGAGCGGCGGTGCTTTCGATCGAGACGAAATCGATCGCTTCGGCCAGGTCGAAGTGATCGAATCGGTGAACGAGGGGGCGTAAATTGGTGGTGACGGGACATCGCGGCGATAGCTTGTGGAGCACATCGGCCTGCATCTTGACGAACTGGACGATCGTATCGCTGCAGAACCGGCACCAATCCAGGACCAGGGCCGGGTTGTGAACGGCCGGGGCGTGCATCGGCATGGGAACCTGGTTCCAGTGGGTGACGACCTGGCCCCAGTGCCGCAGGCCCATGAGTTCGTTGAGGTGCTCGATGGTTTCATATTTGGCTTCCAGCCAGCCATGCCAGTCGCGGCGCGTGTCTTCGTTGAACGAAGCCTCGGTGAAGTTGCCGCCGAGGCCGTTGTCGATTTGCCAGGCGATGAGATGGGGGTGTTGGCCGAGCGCGGTGGCCATCTCCTCGACGATGCGTTTGGAATGATTCCAAAACACGTCGCTGTTGAGGCAGGCCGCGCGACGCGTGCCTTCATGTTTGACCAGGCCTTGCTCATCGACGGGCAGAATCTCCGGATACTTTTGGGCCAGCCAAATGGGGGGCGCGGCGGTGGGCGTGGCCAGGACCACATTGATGCCGGCCTTGCCCAAAAGGTCCATCACTCGCTTGAGCCAGGCGAACTCGTATTTGCCTTCTTCCGGCTCACAGAGACCCCATGTGAACTCGCCGATGCGGACGACATTGACGCCGGCGATTTGCATCAACTCCACGTCGCGCTCCCAGGCAGCTTCGGGATTCTCCTTGGTTCCGCCGAATGGGTAAACCCACTGTTCCGGATGATAATCAACACCGAAATACATAATGTTCCTTTCGCATTGCGGCCTTTCTCATACTATAAAAAGGTTCCGGCGCTGGCGCAAACCAAAAGTCAAGATTCGGAACGATATATTTCGGGAGGGGGTCCGGGCAGGGTGGTTTCAAGAAATCGTAGCCGCCGACGGCAGTCGGCGCT
>JBAXTC010001120.1:0-2002 GCA_037130375.1 Verrucomicrobiota bacterium
GCTGGCCGCTGATTTCTGCCGCCTGACTTCTGGCTTCAATTGTCATTTCGTTGCTCTGGTTGCGTTGCTCAGCGGCCAGTTCCATGGCCTGGCCTGCGCCCCAACCCGAATCTCGTTCTTGCAACATATCGCGACCGCTGCGCGGGGCTGTTCTTTGACCCCCGCTCCGCAGCCAGGCGTCGCTCGTCCCTCGCTCCACCTCGGCTGCTCCGCTCCACCCGTTCAGCTCACTGACCTGGGGGCAGGACGGGGCGGAACCCGACGTAGTTGAGGCTGCCCGTCGGGGAGTAGATGATGGCGCGAAACGCCGACCGGCAGAAGACCGCGCCGGTGATCCAACCGCCGCCCCGAACCACACGGGCCGAGCCTGACGCGGCACCTCGTGGATCAACACCTCCTGCATAAGGTGTCCCATACCAGTCCCAACACCACTGAAACACATTGCCCGCCATGTCGTTAAGCCCATACGCATTCGCCGCAAACGAGCCCACCGGACTTGTCGCCGGGGACGTTCCTCCAACGCTCCCAATGGCGTTGTAGCCATCCGGTCCCAAATCATAGCTGTAGCTGCCGGTATTTCCGTTGTAGTTGGCCAGGTTTTGATTGATCACGTTGCCCCACGGAAATCGTTGTCCGCTCAACCCGCCCCGTGCCGCCTTCTCCCACTCCGCTTCCGTCGGCAGCCGATACCCGGCGACCGTCCACTTCGGATACACTGTTACCTCACCATTCGTATAGATCGCTGTCAACCCCGCATCCGTATAATACACCGGCGTCTTCCCCGCCTGCTGCGACCGCGCATTGCACCACTTGACACAGTCATACCAATCCACCGTCTGCACCGGATGATTGACCGCCTTGCCCGCACCCGCATGAACAAAGCCATAGCCGTGGCTCGTCGCCCAATAATAGACGGACTGCCACTGACTCCAGGTCACCAGATTTACATCCATGTAAAACGCGGACACGGTCACGGTGATCGGTACGGCATCAGGTTCGCCATCCAGCGTGTCCCCCATCGTGAACGAACCAGCCGGAATGAGCACCATGCCCGGCGGAGCCGCTGGGGCGGCGGGAAGGTTGGTCAAACCCGCCCCGTCGCCACTGAACGTGCCGGAGACGGTGCCGGAGACGGTGCCGGAGAGGGTGACGCCGCTCTGGTTGTTCGTCACCACCGCGCCGGGCAGTCGCCCCAACGGCACGGTCCCCGCCGCCAGTTGCGAAGCATTGAGATCAGTGATGGCGCTGCCGTCGAGCGCCGGCGGATTGGTGACGATCAACGTATTGACGAAGTTGGTCGCGGTAACCGAGAGATTGCTCACGGTGGTCAGGCCCCCGAGGGTGACGCCGCCCTGGTTGTTGGTCAGCGGCACCGCCGGCAGAGCCGAGAACGGGAGGCCCGTCAGTCCCGCCCCGTTGCCCGTGAACGTGCCGCCCAGCGTGATGCCGGTCGCGGTATTCGTCACCACCGCGCCGGGCAGTTGCCCCAGCCCGAGCGTGCCGCTGATGTTGGCAGCGGCAACGGCATCCGCGCTGGCCGCCGTGGTGGCCTTGAGCGCATAAGCCACGCTGGTGATCCGCCGGTCGGGCGTCAGCAGTTGCGAGCCGTTCACGCCGTCATTGAACCACACGCGCAGATAAACCGCGTCGGTGCTGAACGCGCTGGCGGGGATGGTCTGCGTCATGTTCGCCACGTTGGTGTCGCCCAGGGTGACGGAGAATATGCCGTGGGCGACGGCGAGCGAGACGGCGGCGGCTGGCTCGGCGCCGCCGCTGCTGGTGCCGTCGTTGCTCCAGTAGGTGGTGTCGCCCGCCGCATTGACGAAGGCGAACTTGAACAGGCCGGTGCCGGTGTAGTTGGTGCTGCCGACGGTCACCTTGCCCTGATGGCTGATGATGCCAGGCACTTGGGCGGTGGCGGACAATGCTGCCAAAAAGACAGCGAGAATAAGAACGTTCATTCCAGGCTTCATAATTGGTAACTGCTCAGGCAGCACCATCG
>JBAXTC010001121.1:0-1998 GCA_037130375.1 Verrucomicrobiota bacterium
GCTAGGATTTGACCCAATGCCTTTCGGATATTCTGTGCGAGGCCATTGCCCTACGGAACGACGGAAAGATCGGTGGTTCTGCAATCCCAAAGGGATTGTGTCCTCCAGCCCAGCAACCGAGTCCGCGAGGCTACCCTGGGTTGGCGTCCGTGCGATTTTCAACCCCGTTGGGGTTGGCCGACACCACCCGCTTTTCCTAGGGTAGCTCGCGGCTCGCAACACTGGGCTTTGGGGCGGAATCCCTTTGGGATTCATCTGATATTTCCGCAAGGCTGGCTCAAATCCTAGCGGCATTGGACATTCTTGTCCGCTTCGGTGTTGACCACCCCTGCGTTGCGGACAAGTTTCGTGGCTTGGCGCTCAATCGCTTGTCATGCCCTAAAGAGGCTGTCCAACTCCACCGTAAAGCTGGGAACCGCCGTACTATTGAGCAAGCCGCCGGGCCCGTGGAGCGCGCACTCGGCAAACTGCTCGCCCTGCGGCTGGCGATGTACTTCGATCTGTTTCTCCGGTCCCAGCACCAGCCAACATTCCTTCACGCCGGCGACGGCGTAGGCACGGAGTTTGGAACGGTCGTAGTCGTGGCTGCTCACACAAATCTCGATCACCAGTTCGGCGGTGTTGGGGTGTTCGGTCGGGTAGTCATTGATGGAACCGCGGATGACCGAAAGGTCCGGCTCCGGCTCCGA
The DNA here is from genome assembly GCA_037130375.1 of Verrucomicrobiota bacterium. Classification (GTDB taxonomy): domain Bacteria; phylum Verrucomicrobiota; class Verrucomicrobiia; order Limisphaerales; family UBA8199; genus JAPLUA01. Next base: position 690 of record JBAXTC010001121.1, read on the forward strand.
ATCGCCGCAGAGGATCGGCTGTTCCGGTTGAACGTGCAGGCCAGGCGGCAGGATGCGCTGAAGCAGTTCCAGGAGCCGCATGAGGAGGAGCCGGTGGAAGGGAGACTTGGGCATTTTGTAGAAGATTTGGCCGTAGAGCAGTTCGGTCTTCTCGGGAATGAGGCCCAAGTCGCCCAGCGCATGATAAGCTTTGACGCCGAGCGGCCAGACTTGTGGACCATCGACAACTGGTTTCGGTGCTTCAATTACCGTCATGTGGCAAGAATAATCCTTCATGGCGTTGCCGCGCAAGTTCATTTTCCGGTCGTGAACGGGTCTGTGCGCACCTTAGGTTTTTCTGGAGCGCGGACATTCTTGTCCGCTTTGGTGCTGACCACTCCTGCGTTGCGGACAAGAATGTCGGCGCTCGTGCGCCTGAGAGCGCACTTGAACCGCAGGGTGAAAGTCCCTGACCTGGCCATCACTTTAGGGCCAGTAACTGAAAGTAACTGCGCCGGGGCGATACCCCCGGGTGGAGAGCAACTGGAACTGAACGAACAGTCCGTAACACGTCTCGATACACAGAGACAGGTGAACTCGATTCGGTCGGCGGTTTTGGCGAGCCTGCGAGCGCAACGGCGAAGCCCGAACGAAATAGTGCGGCCAGCGCTGAGGGAGAAGAACCGCCTGTCCGGTTTGGGTGGATGGCGACGGCCAAAAGCCGTTCTCTATCCACATCTTTTGTGCGAGTGCGCACGGTGGCGGACAAAAATGTCCGCGCTCCATTCCGCTTTTTTGAAAATAGAACTTGCATCCGTATGGGGAATTGTCACGATGATACCCGTCTGAGTTGCGCGCTCCTTCAATTTTGACTCAACGGCGCGGCTTTCGGGCAGAAGCGGAATCGTGGAAACAGAACAACCGGCGGGACTGTTGCCAGATAGACGCGGAGCTAAATCGGCTTTTTCTCTGCCTCCCTCATGGGGAAGGTTTGTCTCTGGCCGCACGTTGGAGCGCGGACATTTTTGTCCGCATCCGTCCTTGCGCGAGAACCGGACAGGAGCGCCGACATTCTCGTCCGCCCCAGCCTCGCAAAACAAAGCGGCCAATTCCACGAAACAAAACGGAGCAGACAAGAATGTCCACGCTCCGGATCGGGGTTCCCCAAGAAACAATTCAAGGCTATTTATGAATGATTCAAACCGTCACCTTCAACGCGGCGCAGGGCTGCTGTTCTTGCTCCTTTTCTACGCAGCGAATTACACGGCCACTGCCGCCAGACCTCAGGTTTTGGGGGAATCGGGGCGATAGTTGCCGCAAATCGAGTTTC
>JBAXTC010001122.1:0-1989 GCA_037130375.1 Verrucomicrobiota bacterium
GCTAGGATTTGACCCAATGCCTTTCGGATATTCTGTGCGAGGCCATTGCCCTACGAAACGACGGAAAGACCGGTGGCTCTGCAGTCCCAAAGGGATTGTGTCCTCCAGCCCAGCAACCGAGTCCGCGAGGCTGCTGGGCTTTGAGGCGGAATCCCTTTGGGATTCATCTGAAATCTCCGCAAGGCTGGCTCAAATCCTAGTGGCATTGGACGGTCCAGCCCCGTTGGACTGAGCCGCTCTGCGGCAGGAAATTCGTAGCCGTTTAGTGCAGGGGGTTCGTTTAATTTACGGTTGCAGGAGATGAACAGGGAAGACGGCAAGGAGATGAGGCAATGATTTCCATACAACCTTTCCTAATTTCTTCGCGTCATCGCGTCTTCGCTGTTAAATTTAAAGCATCATGATGGACTCAATCTTTTCCCGGAGTCTCCAATCCGGCCTGGCCGGTTTCGGTTGCTTCCTTTTTTCATTGCACGCAGAGCAGGCGGTGTCCGCCACAAACTCGGTTGCCAGGGCTCATTACGCCTCCGAGTTTCGGGCGCAGCTTTCAAACAAGATACTGCCCTATTGGTTCAATACCGCTATCGATTGGACCAATGGCGGTTACATCCTGGCGGACGACGCCGCCAAACAGGTGCCGCCTGCCACCGAGAAGTGGCTGGTCGGCCAGGCGCGAATGATCTGGGGCTTTGCCCACGCCCACATTCATGGGTTCAGCACTCCCGAACGCAACTATTTGAAGGCTGCCGAACAGGGTTATCAATTCCTTACGACCCATTTTTTGGACCGGGAATTCGGTGGTTATTATTGGGCCACCGACCTGCAGGGTCAACCGGTGAATCAGCACAAAATCATCTACGGCGAGGCGTTTGTGATTTATAGCCTGGTGGAATACTATCGAGCCAGCGGCGATGCCCGGGCCTTGAACCAGGCCAACGTCCTTTACCACGTCTTGCAGCGCCGTTCCCACGACTCGAGATTTGGAGGTTGGGTCGAGCATTTCAACCGCCACTGGACCCCCATCCTCAAACCATCCCCGGAGGCGATGGTCGAGGTGGGCGGTCTCAAGAGCGCCAACGCACACCTGCATTTAATGGAAGCGCTGACCGAACTCTACTTCGTAACCCATGACCCGGAAGTCCGCCGATCTCTCGATGAGGCCTTGAAAATCAACAAAACCTGGTTCTATCCCAAGCAAGCGGGCCGATCATGCTTCCATCGCCAACTGGATTGGAAGCCGGTGGACCGCCCCGAAAGCGCCGGCTTGTCTTACGGTCACAATGTGGAATTCGCCTGGCTGATGCTGCGCGCAGAAGATGCGCTGGGTCTTCGACGCTCCTGGGGGCACTTTGAAGCGCACATCAACCACGCGCTTCGGTATGGTTATGATCACAGCCGTGGCGGCCTTTACAGCCGCGGCTTTGATGATCAGCCTGCCATCGATACCGACAAGATCTGGTGGGTCCAAGCGGAATTGCTGGCCGCGTTAACAGATGCGCTGAAGCACCAAGAGCAGCCAGACTGGTCTGCCGCCCTCGAACTTCTGCTCCGGTTCATCTCCAAATACCAGGCCGGCCCCAAAGACGGCATCTGGCTTGATACGGTTGCCGCTGATGGCACTCCAAAGGTCACAGGCCTGGCGCACCATTGGAAAGCCAATTACCACGACGTCCGTGCCCTCGTGAAGTTTACCGACGCTTTCAACAGCGGACACTGATTCGCGCTTTCCGTGCGGTTGGTCATCCGCCCCCGAGCAGCCACACTCCGCCATCTTCTGCAGCGAAATCCCTCTCATAAACTTCGTCGGGCTTGTCCCCGGGGAAAAACCCCGGCACAAGGGTTTCCCCTTCCAATGTGGCAATGCGGCCGTTGACGGTGATCCAGAGCTTGCCGTTCTTCGTGCGTGCCAGAGTGGTCAGTCTTTCATTTTGCGGAGAATGTGGCGGGCGAGATGGTCTTTGATTTCACGGTGTCTTGGAACTGGCTGAC
>JBAXTC010001123.1:0-1980 GCA_037130375.1 Verrucomicrobiota bacterium
GTTCCATCACTGGGAAAACTCCAAAGGTTTTGCGGGGCGGGCAACTCGGTTATCAAAGACAAATTATCGCTTGCCAATACTACCGCGAACTTAATTTCGTTCGTGGTTCCGATCCAATGAACTTCCGTCATGATAGTACTGCTTGCTAAAGAAGACGCAGCAGTTACCGTTAACTTCTCTCCGGGATACATTGAGAGACGGCCACTGTAAGTCCCTATGGGTGGATTGTCTCGCAGGAAGGCCGCGCTCCGGGCCTCTACCTCAACCAAGGCTTGCCCCCAGCCATTACTGTATGAACCCGTCAAAGGCGAAATACCCGCCCCTGCCTGTTGCGGATCATCGACCCATGGCTGACTGCGCCCGCTGACCGCGATCAAGAGTTGGTTCGTATTCAGTTCGGGAACGGGATCAGCTCCTTTTGGACTGGAACCACCTGACATGACCCGCCCATCGGTCAGGAAATTGCAAATTCCGGGGGCGAAACTACCCACCAAGCCCGCGTGCTCTGCGAAGCTCCATTCTCCGACGCTCGTAAAGCGCGGAGGATCCATCGTGGCAGACAGCGAAGTCACAGTTCCGTCGCCGCTATTCGGGGTGCTTGTATCCCCTTGTGGGATTCCGTGCGGATAGGTTCCGTTCGCGCTGCACGCAGGTGCCAACCGTATCTGGCGAACCGTCCGATGGTTCGTGGAATAAAACACTTTGGTGCATACCTTGCTGTCGTCGCAGGGCGGGATCAAATCCGGGAATGAGGCCAAGGCCATGTTCAGTTGGTAAAGCGGGTTCGCTTCAACTCCTGGATACGGCCTTCCCACCTCGTCTCTATCAGACAGCACATCCACCAGTACGGTTCCATAAACTGGCAGCATTTCCTCCAGCACTTTGAATTTCCGCTGAAAGAACTGCATTCTCTGCGAAGGACCGTTGTCAGCCCACTTTTCGCCCGTCCATTCCTCGTAATTGGCCGCCAATGTTTCGTCGTAATACTCTAAGAACTTCAGGCTGGTGGTGTCTCCACCGAACCAGAGGTAGTAGGCGTTAGCCGACCCTTCATTCGGAGTTCCGACCATTGCGAATCGATCAATATCTCCAGGATACTCGGGGCGTTGAATATAGGCGCGCGTCAGCAATCCGCCCATGCTGTGCGCGACGATATCCACCTTCTGCGCACCGGTTGCAGCCTTGGCACAGGCGATCACCGGCAGCAAGTAGTCTTTCCATGCCACATGTTCGCCATCGGCCCTGATAACCGACATGCGCCAGTCCCAAGGCGCCTCGAAAACTGTGAACCCCGCCGCAGTCAGCAAGGATTTCAAACGATCCCAGCCCGCAACGTCAAAGGGATTGAAGAGCTTCAGGGAGTCTCGACCTGCGTAAGGATTCCCGTGCAGCCGAGCAGTCGTACCGAGAAGGTCGCAAGTACTTCCCGTTATTCCCGGCACCAATATGACTGGCCGTCCAGATGCGAGCAGCGTGACGGTCTTCGACGCTGGTGTTCCCTGGACCTCGACCCAACCACATGCAGAACTAAGGTTATCCTTGTGCGCGGTGACGTTGAAATGCCCAGCCCCCGACACGGAAAATGTGGCCAGTCCCCGTGCATCGCTGACCACCGGAATTGGCGTGTCCCCGTCACGCCATACCGAAACGGTAGCGCCGCTGACGGGTGCTGCAACCCGCGTGACCGTCTTTATGGTTACGCTGATTCCAGATGGGGCTGTGCCCTGAACCTGGAACGGGTCGCTCCGGCCCTCCACGCACGTCGAGGTCGTTGCGGCCGCTGTAAGCCGTTCCTGCACTGCAACGGTATTAAGACTTAAGTTGCCGCTCCACGAACCATTCACCAACCGGATCGTCCGCAGGCTCACATTGCCACCCGATTCCGCACTCAACTGGACCTCCCCGCTAAACCCGGTCTGGACACTCGCTCCATTCATCGCCTGAATGGTCACTGCGAATGGGCTGTTAACATTCTGCGGG
>JBAXTC010001124.1:0-1978 GCA_037130375.1 Verrucomicrobiota bacterium
CTACTCGTTTACGAGGTTCACTCCCAATCCGAAGGGCGCAAGTCTGCCTTGGCTTGGCTTCCTTTATCGCTCGCTCAAGCACACGCACAAGCCCAAGGTTCGGGCTGCGGTCGGGTGTGAAAGCCGAGGATAGCTGGGGCCATGTCTGAGCCCCGCAATGACCTGGCGCGAGGAGATATTATGGAGTGCGCCGGCAGAGCGCTTAGCGGCGACGGCGCTTTGGCTCCCGGCGTAGTGCTAAGTAGAATCAGATGAGGAGTGACCGTGTCGCAGCGCATATCCATCAGATTGGCGATTCCTTATGCGCCACCTTCCAGGTTGCCTGCCAAAAATGCCCGAAACTGCAGAAGCCATGCTCTTGCCTGCGCTGGTGAATCGAATTTTACTCCAGTCGCCGCGCTGCCGGTCATGTACTGCGCAAACTCTTTGCCGTCCACTTCCAATTCCAGCAAAGCGTCCATTTCCCGAATCAACCCCTGGGCCACCTCCGGCTTCCTGCGTGTGTCAACCAGATTCCGAAGATTCGCAACATCAGTGTCCGACATCTGCGAGATCGGTCAGTCGTCCTTTCAGGACTTATCGTGCTGCGGGCGATGGTTCCCAACGTTTAAACGTTGGGCTATTCTCGAATGTCCCTCCGGGACAAAGACTTGGATCGGTTTCTCTGGCCTTCTCTGAGATCAAATCCTAGTGGCATTGGACATTTTTGTCCGCAACGCAGAGGTGGTCAACACCGAGGCGGACAAGAATGTCCGCGCTCCAGAAAAGATGCGCACGTAACGGGGATCTTACCAACGCAGTCCGCCTGCTTCGTGGAAGCCCGTCGGCTGTCCCCACAACATGAATTGACATGGGAAGTGAAATGCTGCGGAATGTGCTGATGAATTTGCCCATGAATCGCCGCTCATTTCTTCAACACACTGCTCTTGGTGTCGGGAGTCTGTGCATAGCCAACATCTCGTTGGGCGGCAGCCGCCGAATCTCCCCAAACGAGAAGCTGAACCTGGCGGTGATTGGTGTCGCACACCAGGGCGCTTCAGACATGGGCCAACTCGAAAGCGAGAACATCGTGGCTCTGTGCGATGTCGATGCAAATTACCTCACTGCGGCAGCGCAAAAGCATCCGGGGGCCAAGACCTACAGCGACTTCAGACGTTTGCTGGACCAGAAAGGCATCGATGCGGTGCTGGTGGCCACGCCGGACCATACGCACGCCGTCGCTGCGGTCGCGGCGATGAAGAGCGGTTATCACGTTTACTGTGAGAAGCCGTTGACCCGCACAATCTCCGAATGTCGGAAGGTGATGGAAACCGCGCGCAAGATGAAGCGTGTGACCCAGATCGGCACTCAGATTCACGGCGGCGACAATTATCGGCGCGTCGTGGAGTTAGTCCAAAGTAACGCGATTGGACCTGTTTCCGAAGTGCATGTGTGGGTCGAGGCGGTCTATGGCACGAAAGATCGTCCCCAGCAAGGGGTGCCGGTGCCTTCGGAATTGCATTACAACCTCTGGCTCGGGCCGGTGGCCGAGCGTCCGTACAGCCCCGATTACATCCCCGCGAGCTGGCGCAACTGGTGGGCCTTTGGCGGTGGCTCGCTGGCTGATTTCGGGTGCCATTTCATGGACCTGCCACATTGGGCGTTGGATTTGCGGACACCACTCACCGTGGAAGTCCTGGATGGTCCGCCACCTCGGAACGAAGCAGTGCCGCCGTGGATGATCGTGCGTTACGAGTATCCAGCGCGCAAATCCCAGCCCCCAGCAGTGCTTACGTGGTATCACGGTGGACGCAAACCGTCAGCCGATGTTTTAGCCCCGGAATATGCCGCGAAATGGAATAGCGGTGTTCTTTTTGTAGGCAAGAACGGCCAATTGCTGTCGGATTACGGTCGGCACCTGTTACTGCCCGAAAAACAGTTCGAGGGCTTTGTCCGGCCGGCTCCTTTCATCCCTAATTCAATCGGCCATTACAAAGAA